>JBOGLL010000001.1:0-4105 GCA_050746065.1 Terriglobales bacterium
TGATGGTGTAGGGGACGTTGGGCGGCAGGTGATAGGCGTCCGCGATATTGACGGTCTCGCCGGTCAGGGCCACGTAGCCGGCGATGGATTTGGGACTGATCTCCATAGTGACTTCGCGGAAGGGCACGGCCACGCTGTCGTTCTGCACCAGCTTGAAGCGCAGGCGTTTGCGCGGTTCCCTGTGCTGCCGGATGATGAGCTTGCCACTCTCATCCGCCGCCGGGGCGGAAACTTCCGCCTCACTCTCGGCAGCCTCCACGATGTACAGCGCGCCCGCGTCGCTCTGGGTAATGGCCCGCGACTTGGTGAGGATCAGGTCCAGCAGTTTCTCGGTATCGTGCTCGGCGGAGAGCGCGGCGCCGATCTGGTTGAGTTCGGAAATCTCGCGCACGGCATGGGCCAGCTTTTCGTTCAGCTCGCGGCGCGAGTCGAGCAGCCGGATGTGGTCGAGCGCGTTCTCCATCATGCGCTCGAGCAGAGCGGGAGGAGTACCGGGAGGAATGTAGGCGTAGACGGCGCCGTCGAGCCGCGGATCGGCAAAGCGCTTCCCGGTAATCGCCAGGATGCGCACGTTGGGAGCACGCAGTGCGTCCAGATGCTCGCGGATGTGCTCTTCGGAAGTGGTCACCACGATGCGCTCGACGTCCGTGGGCTGGCCGTCGAGGACGGAAAAAGGCAGCTTCCTGTAGCGGTGCGGCTCGAGCAGCGCATGCTTGGCGGCATCGTCGTCGTCGAAGTAGACCAGCAGAGGCAGCGCGCGGGTGCGTGCGGACACCTCAGGGTTGCCGGGCGAGCTCATGGGTTGCACGGTTTCGCGCTGCGGGAGCGACTGCGGCCCGCGAGTGGAGGTCAACTATAGCAAAGGCGGGAGGACTGCGCAGGCCGAACGGACGATGAAAAAGACAGTGTCGCGCGGCCTAGGCCGCCGGAGTCGTCGTGGAAACCGCTTGCGCCGTGCTCGCTCTGCCGGAAGTAATTCCCAGAAGGGCGGCCGCCGCATAGAACACGGCCGCCAGGAGAAGTAATGCTTTCAGTCCGATGATGAAGGAGACGTTCTGGGCCAGACCTCCGGCTACGGCGCCCACGATGTTGGCGCCGAAGGCCGTAGAGCGCACGGCAGTACGCCGGAAGCAGTCGGTGAAAATCACACCGGCACAGAAAACCGGTACGCAGTAAGCCAGGCCCAGCAGTACGCCCACCGTGCGTGTGGAGTAGGGCAGGTTCTGCCAGGGCAGGAAATACGTAATCAGCAGGGCGGCGACCAGCACGGAATACCAGGGAACAGGATTCACTACCTCTCGCCGGGCAACATAGAAATTCGCCAGCACCAGCACGATCAGGATCCCGCTGATGGCAAAGGAGTTGACCAGCCAGGTGGTCCCGAAGTACAGCGCCAGCCGGCTGATCATCTGAGTTTCTAGCAGGAGAAAGCCTGCTCCCAGGAAGAAAAACTGCCACGCACCGGGCTCACCCAAGCGAAGCACGGGCCGGGCCATGAGCACAGCAATGCCCATCAGAATCAGGGAAACGGTGAGGAAGGGCCGTGGAATGGCGCGGTCGCGCTGGTAGATGTAAGGCCAGTCGTCGGTGGTGAGGGGAATGGCCGCGGTTTTCGGCAGCGGGAACAGAGGCGGAGCCAGCCGCGCCTGCAAGTCGGGACGCTGGGCGCGCTCCCACAGGGCGGAATCGTGAGAAGTCAGGAAAACCGTAGCCGAGGCCATGTTGCGCACCCGGGGCACGAACGAGACCAGGGGAGACCGGCCAAACGTACCCTCCAGGATCCGGTAGAAGCGCTGCCCGATCCATTCCCAGGGAGGCCGCACCTCGAACTTCACCACCAGGAGGCCGTCGGGCTTCAGCAGGCGCTTGGCTTCGGAAAAGGCCTCCTGCGTGTAGACGTAGTTATCAATGCGCATGTTGCTCAGGTCGGAGAACTGGGTGTGAGAATCCAGCAGCCCGAAAATGATGACGTCGTAGGATCCGCGAGCCTCGCGCATGAAGGCGCGAGCGTCGGTCAGGACCTTGCGCACGCGCGGCGAGGAATAGGGGCGGTCGGGATGAAGGCGCTCTCCGATGGACAGGATGGCTGGGTCGATCTCGACTGCGTCCACGCGCTGGGCGCCGTGGCGCAGCGCAGCGGAGGCGTCGTTGCCGGCGCCCGCGCCCACGATAAGCACTGCGGCATTGCTCCTGGCGAAGTGGAAAGGCAGATCGTAGGAACTGCGATCCAGGTAGACCTCATCCACCTCGGGATGCCGCTTCAGGAAGTCGGGCGTGGTGCTGGCCATGGACATGTAACCCACATTGTTCACATGTACCTGGTATTCGGATTCTCCTACCGGCTGCACGATCAGTTTCTGGTAGGGAGACCAGTAGGTCTGCATCCCGCTCTCGTCGCCGGTGCCGAACTGCACAAGCAAGGCCGCTCCTGCCAGCAGCACCAACGATGCCATGACAAGGGCCGGTTTCGACCTGGGAACGAGCAGCAGCAGGGCCAGAAACGCGGTGACGAACCAGAACGCCGGCGGCAGCCAGAAGAAGGAAGCCAGAGTGAATCCCCAGATTCCGGCCAGGCTTCCCAGCAGATTCACCGAGTAGGCGGTGACAGGATTGGGGGCTTCATCGAGGCAGCCGCCCACACACTGGCCCAGGGGGATCATCATCATCACCAGCAGCCAGAGGAAGAGCGCCAGCACGACGACGGCTGCGATGATGAGGCCCAGGGACTCGCTTCCGGAAAGGATGGCGTAACCCCACTGGACGTGATCGGGAGACAGCGTGAGCAGATTGGTGAGCTGCCGCAGAAAGCCCTGCCAGGCGAACGAAGGCCCTTGGGCCAGGACCACCAGCGCAGCCATAGGCGCCAGGACGGAAACCAGCCGCAGGTTTCGCTTCGCGCGATGGCATCCCAGGCCGAAACCAAGGAAGCAGGAAACCAGGGCCAGGTTCTGGAAGTAGGCGAAGATGCGCACTTCCGTCCCCAGCCAGCGGATGAACATGATTTCCACGAAGAGGGTGGCGAAACTGGCCACGAATAACTGCCACAGAACACTCCGCGCCGGATCGTTGGACAATGCAGCCGCCTCCGCGGCTGCGGCATTATAGCCTTAGGAAATTGCAGACGTTCCTGGCTCCTGCGGCGGGCTGCGATACGCTTCGCCGGCCTGCCTGCTGGTATATAATCCGCGCACTTCCGCGACCCAGGCTTCGTTAAGGAGATACACCATGGCCACACCCGCCCGACCGGTCACGTCCACCAGTTTTCAGGCCCCAGCGGCAGCACCCGCGGTCCCGCAAGGCGGGACGCCGCCCGCCACGGGGACGATGCACTTCCTGCAACGCATCAAGCTGTTCAGCGGGCTCTCGGTGGAGGACTGCGCGGAAGTGGTGAAGCGCATGAAGCGCCGCGACTTCCCGCCCAACCACATCATCGTGCGTGAAGGCCAGCCCGGCACTTCCATGTTCTTTATCACGTCGGGTGGCGTGGAAGTGCGCAAGAAAGACGCGAACACGGGCATTGACTTCCTGCTGACCGAACTGGGGCCGGGGCAGAACTTCGGCGAAATGTCGCTGCTCACCGGCAAGCCGCGCACCGCGAGCGTCTCCACTAACCAGCCTTCGACGTGCGCCGTGCTGGAACAGGCGGACTTCCAGGACCTGCTGATGCAGTACCCCAAGATCGGTCTGGCACTCACCACCATCCTGGCAGAGCGCGTGGAAAGCGCCAATCAGCAGGTGGGCATCGAGTACATCAACCTGTCCAAGATGAACTTTGACGCGCGCGTGCTCAACCTGCTGCCGCAGACCATGATGGTGCAGCACCGCGTGATCCCCGTGTCCTTCGCCAACAACCGGCTCACCCTCGCGATGACCAATCCCAACAACCTGATCGCGCTGGACGACATCCGGCGGGTGATCAAGGGCGTGATGATCGAGCCGGTGGTGACCACCGAGGACGACTTCAAGAAGTTCATGAGTACCACCTTCGCCGAACTCACCAAGAAGGATGAACCCGCGGGCAAGCCCACGGAGATCAAGTCACCGAGCATGTCGATGAGCGAGCTGGAATCTGACATCATCCGCGACCTGCAAATGGCGGAAGACA
>JBOGLL010000002.1:0-4335 GCA_050746065.1 Terriglobales bacterium
CACCACATCCGCCGACTGGTGATGACTGGAGTTGACCATCATCTGCATGGCCGTGAAGTCTGGAGACGGGCTCAGCGACGTGCCCGGCGCGTCGGCGAGAATCTTCGCCAGCCGCGACGCGGGATCCACGTTCACCCGGTGTGTCGGCTTCACTTTGCTCTTGGTGCTGTGCTTCACTGGCGAGTGCAACTCCGCCTCAATGTCCTGGCACAGCGTGCCCGTGCGCCACACGTTCAGCGCCTGCAGGCCGTAGCAGATGGCCAGGATGGGCTTGTGCATGTTGTGCGCGTCCTGCAGCAGGAGTTCGTCGGCGGCGTCGCGCAGCGGGTCGGCCGGGTTGGTCTTCGCGTGGCGCGGCTCGCCGTACTTTTCCGGATCCACATCTGCCGGACTTCCGGGCAGAAGAATGCCGTGGCACTGCTTCAGCATCTCCGCGATTTCATCCTGCGTCTTCTCCAGCGGGATCGGAAAAGCTTCGCCACCTGCGTCTTCAATGGCATGCACGTAGGGAGGCAGCGAGCGCTCGACGTAGTCCTTCTTCGTCGAGTGCGGAACCGGGATGGCGATGCGGGGCTTCATGTTCCTTGCCGCGGACTTACGTTGATGAACACCGAAGAGTCTACTGCTAGTCTCCTCCTGCGGGCGCGGCCACGTTGTTCGCTGGAGTTTCGGCGGGAGCGCGCCGCGGATCCATGACCTCCGCCCGCGAATAGTACAGGTCCTCCACCGCTTTCTGCACGCGCGCGGCCAGCGCGTCCATGTCGCGTGGGGTGAGGCCGGTGGTCGGGATGGGCTCGCCCACCACCAGTTCCATGGGCCGCGGCATGATGTGAAAAGTGTCCATGGGCAGCGCCTCGCGCGTTCCTACCAGCGCCGTCGGCACCACGTCCACCTGCGCCTTGATGGCCACGTAAAAAACGCCGCTCAGGAAGGGCAGCGTCTGCCCGGACTTGGAGCGTCCGCCCTCGGGGAAAACCACCAGGGGCATGCCTCCCTTCAGGCTTTCGGCGGCGCGATTCAGACTGCGCATGGAAGCCAGCGCGTTGGCGCGGTTGATGGACACTTGTCCCGAGCGCCGCAGATGCCATCCCATGAACGGATAGTGGAACAGTTCCTCCTTGGCCACAATGCGGAACTGGAATGGCAGGTGGACGTAGACCACGGGAATGTCCAGCGCCGAAAGATGATTCAGTGCGTACATGTGCGGCTGGGTGGTGTCGATGCGCTCCAGACCGGTCACCTTCACTGGGCACATGGCCGTCTTCAGGATCAGCCACGACCAGGTGCGCGCAAACCAGTGTTGCGTGCGTCCGCTGGCGTCGAACAGCGAGGACAGCAGCGACAGCGAGCCCAGTACCGCCGTGTAGAAATAAATCAGGTTGTTCAGGATGAGGATGGAGCGCAGAAAGCTGAGCGAGTGCGCGAGTTGGGACGCAGGCTTCGCCACGGTGATTCCGCTATCATCCTATTTTTGAAGTCTCTTGTGCGCAAATGCGAAGGAGGGTCTTCGCTTCGTCGCGGAAGGCAATGTCAGCCACCCTCGATCGCCGCCAGCGCCTCTCCCAGGATGTAAATCGATCCGGCAACTACGATCACGCCATCCTTCGAAGTGAGGGAACGTGCGCGCTTCAGCGCCGCAGGCACGCCCGGCTCGCAAATCACATCGACGCCGGTGCGCGCCGCAGCGTCGCGCACTTCCTCGGACGTAGCCGAGCGCGGATTCTCCGCCCGCGTGGCGATAACGTGCGCCGCCAGCGGGAACAGAATCTCTGCCATCTCGGCGATGGCCTTGTCGCGCATGGCGCCGAACACCAGCGTGAACGGCCGCTCGCCGCAGCGCTCGGAGAGCGTCGAGCGCAGTGCCCAGGCGCCCGCGGGATTGTGGGCGGCATCGAGGATGTATTCCGGCGAGGCGGCAGTCGCAGGGATGCGCTCGAAACGGCCGCGCCAATGGGTCTCACGGATGCCGCGCTCAATATCGCCCGGCGACAGCGGAAATCCCGCTGCGTTCAGTTCCACTGCTGCGGCGATGGCCAGGGCCACATTGCGCAACTGATGCCGGCCGCAGAGCGGGGAGTCCACGGTAATTGTTTGTCCCATCACCTGCAGCGGAAAGGCGCCGGGCAGCCCGCCCGCGCCCGGCGAGACCGGCGGCACGTAGGGCACGGCGTTGACGCCGCGCGCGTTGCGCTCCAGGATGGTGTTGCCGATGACGTCGTTGGCCTGCGGGTGCTGCGGTAGAGTGACCACCACGCCGCGCTCGCGGATGATGCCCGCTTTTTCCCGCGCGATTTCGGCGATCGTCGATCCCAAGTATTTCTGGTGGTCGAGCGCGATATCCGTGATGACTGAGACCACGGGCTCGACCACGTTGGTGGCGTCTAGGCGTCCGCCCATCCCCACTTCGAGTACGGCGATGCGCACCCTTGCTTCTGCCAGGTGCGTGAAGGCCATCGCCGTGAGCATCTCGAAGAAACTGGGATGACAGGGCAGCACACCCTCGCTCACCAGGTGCGCGGCTACCTGCTCGACCCGCTGATGAACGGAAGCAAAAGCTTCGTCGGAAATCTCATCGCCGTTCACCTGGATGCGCTCATTGACCCGCCGTAGGTGTGGCGAAGTGTAAAGGCCCGTGTAATGCCCTGCCGCCTGGAGGATGGAAGCCAGCGTGGCCGCAGTCGAGCCCTTGCCGTTGGTGCCTGCGATGAGCACGCTGGCAAAACGGCGCTCGGGATGATCCAAGGCCTCGAGGAGCACCCGCATGTTCGCCAGGTCGAACTTGTGCGCCGGCGTCGCGTGCAGCTCGTGACCGAGGGCCAGCAAGCTGGCGACTGCGGAGAAGTAGGACATTGCTCTTACCGCGGATGAACGCGGATGAACGTGGATGTAATGCTTGACGACTAACGACCAACGACTAGCGACTACTTCTTCCCGTTACTCACCATGAAGTTGAACGCGCGGGCGATGTAAGACTTCAGCTCTTTGCGCTGCACGATGGCGTCGATCATGCCGTGCTGCAGCAGAAACTCGCTGGTCTGGAAGCCTTCAGGCAGTTTCTGGCGTATGGTCTGCTCGATGACCCGCGGCCCGGCAAAACCGATAAGCGCGCCCGGTTCGGCAATGTTCAGGTCGCCCAGCATGGCGTAGGAGGCGGTGACGCCCCCCGTGGTGGGGTCGGTGAGCACGGAGATGTAGGGCACGCGCGCCTCGTCCAGGCGGGCCAGCGCAGCCGAGATCTTCACCATCTGCATCAGGCTCACCACGCCTTCCATCATGCGCGCTCCACCCGAGGCCGACACGATCACCAGCGGCTTGCGCTGGGCGGCAGCGCGCTCGATGGCCCGGGTGATGGCTTCGCCCACCACCGCGCCCATGCTCCCGCCGATGAACGAATACTCCATGGAGCTGACGATCACGGGGCGGCCTTCGAGCGTCCCCGAAGCGTTGATGATGGCGTCCTTCAACCCGGTTTCGGACTGTGTGCGT
The DNA here is from genome assembly GCA_050746065.1 of Terriglobales bacterium. GTDB lineage: Bacteria > Acidobacteriota > Terriglobia > Terriglobales > Acidobacteriaceae > CAZXVY01. The sequence continues at coordinate 3,487 of JBOGLL010000002.1, forward strand.
TTCAGGCGCTCGGCATAGGAGCGCACGTCCACGAAGCGCAACGGATCCGTGGAGGCGAGGCCCGCGTCTTCGACCTCGTACTTGTCGTCGTCAAGCAACAGCGCCAGGCGGGTGCGCGCGTCAATGCGGAAGTGGCGGTCGCAGCGCGGGCACACGTTCCAGTTGGCCTCCAGATCCTTCTTCCAGATGATCTGGCGGCAGCCCTCACACTTCACCCACAAGCCCTCGGTGCGGACGCGCTTCTCGCCCGTGGGTTCCAGCTCTCCGCCTTCGCGTTTGAACCAAGCCATGTGTGGGTTATTGGTTTCTGGTTTGCGGTTTTTCGAAAAAACCAAAAACCAGAAACGACAAACCGAAAACGATCAGTACTCGATGCCCCGTTGCGCCATCACGCCCTTTTCGTAGGCGTGCTTCACCTGGCGCATCTCGGTGACGGTGTCGGCCAACTCCACGATTGTCGGATGCGCGTTGCGCCCCGTCAAGATCACGTGCACCATCTCCGGCTTCTGCTTCAGCGCCTCGGCGACTTTCGCCGGATCGAGCATTCCGTAGCTGATGGCGTAACTGATCTCGTCGAGAACCACCAGGTCCCATTCGCCGGAAAGGATGGCTTTTTCCGCTTCAGCCCAGGCTTCTTCCACCATGCGCACGTCTTCGGGATCGGGCTTCTCCGCGCCCACCTTCACAAAGCCGCGGCCCATCTGCTTCATCACGAAACTCGAGCCAAAGGCCTTCACCGCATCCAGCTCGCCGTAGTGCCAGGAGCCCTTGAGGAACTGTAGCATCAGTACCTTCATCCCCTGGCCCACGGCACGCAGCGCCGTGCCCATGGCGGCGGTGGTCTTGCCC
>JBOGLL010000003.1:0-3896 GCA_050746065.1 Terriglobales bacterium
AGCATGTCGCTCTCATGGATGGCAGCCCAGCCGCGGATGCTGGAACCGTCCATGCCGAACCCTTCCTCGAAGGACTCTTCGGTCAACTGGTCGATGGGATATGAAACGTGGTGCCACAAACCGGGGATGTCGGTAAAGCGCAGATCCAGCAGCTTGACGCCATTTTTCTTCACGAATTCCAGGACGGTCTTCGCATCAGACATGCAGGTCTCTCCTTTTTCGCAGAGGCTACGCGCTCCGGCATGCCGGAAGCACGGTTAACGGGTGATGAAAGCTAACGATGCCGGGCCAGCGGCTGATACACTCGATAGCGTCCTGAGTGCGACCGCAAACTCAGGCTAATCAGCAAACGCGGACTTGGGAAATTGATAGTTTTTATGGATGAGATAACCGCGGCTTATTGACTCGGTAAGTGCTGTGCCAGCAATGAGTTAACGCGTGGAAAAGGTGGGGTGCAGAGCCAGGCGATGGATTTCGACCAGCTAGAAACGTTCCTCGAAGTCGCGCGGCACACCAGCTTTTCGCGCGCTGCGGAAAAGCGCTTCCGCACGCAGCCCGCCATTTCCTCGCAGATCCGCGCGCTGGAAGAGGAGGTGGGCGCGCGGCTGTTCGATCGCTCGGGTGGCAAGGTATCGCTCACGGCGGCAGGCAAGGCATTCCAGAAATACGCCGAGGATACGGTGGCGGCGCGACGCGCCATCGAAGCCAGCCTGGCCGAGATGGAGCGGGTGCCTCGCGGTGAAATCATCGTCGGCGCCAACGAGGGTACCTGCCTGCACATCCTGCCGGAGGTGTTCTCCGAGTTCAAGAAGCGGTATGCCGGGGTAGCGGTCAGCATCCATCGCTCGGAGCGGGCGCGCATCCTGGAGTCAGTGATCGAGAACTCGGTGGACTTCGGCGTGGTTTCCCTGCCCGTCAGCGACGCCCGGCTGGAGGTGGTGACGGTGCACCGCGACGAACTCGTGCTCATCGCGCCGCCCGGCCATCCGCTGGCGAAATTGCCCGCCGCCGGAATGGCTGACGTGGTGAAGTTTCCCCTCCTGCTCCCCAAAGTGGGTCGCACCCGCGACGCCCTTGAGGATGTGTTCTACGAGCGGCGCCTCAAGCCCAGTATCTCCATGGAACTGGATTCCAGCGAATTGCTGAAGCGCTTCGTAGCCGCCGACGTAGGGGTGGGCTTCATTGCGCGCTCCAACGTGATGCCGGATGTCCGCGCGGGCGTGCTCGCTGCCATTCCCCTGGCCGACGCCCACATCCGCCGCGACCTTGCCCTGGTCTACCGCAAAGACAAGGCCCTGAGCCGGGCCGCCCTGGCGTTCATCGAAATCGCTGTGAAGATGAAGCCGCCCCAGCAGCAGGTTGGCTAGAGCTTCCCACGCCAAAATCTCTCTAGTAGCTCCGACTTCTCTGTGTTACATTTTCGCTTTTCCAAAATAGCCGCGGTTCGGAGGAGGCACAGGAATTGGGCAAGGACATGGTTCCCAAGCGGATTTTTCTCACCAAAGGAGTGGGAAAGCACCGTGAGCGGTTGACGTCGTTTGAGCTGGCATTGCGGGACGCCGGCATTGCCTCGCAGAACCTGGTGCGGGTGTCCTCCATTTTTCCGCCGCACTGCAAGCTCATCTCCCGCAGCCAGGGACTGAAGTACCTGCACCACGGCGAAGTCGTGTTTGCCGTGGTTGCCGAAAACTCCACCAAGGAACCGCACCGCCTATTGGCGTCGAGTATCGGTCTGGCCATTCCCGCCGATCGTAATACCTATGGGTACCTGAGCGAGCACCACTCGTTCGGCGAAACCGACTTCGTGGCCGGCGAATATGCCGAGGAACTTGCAGCCGAAATGCTGGCCACCACCCTGAATGTGGAATTTGATTCCGACCGCTCCTGGGACGAAAAGAAAGAAATCTACCGCATCTCCAACAAGATCGTCCGGACCATGAACATCACGCAGTCCGCTGTGGGCGACAAACGCGGACTGTGGACCACAGTGATTTCCGCGGCGATTCTGATTTTCGACTAGGGAATTGCGGAGCGGCTCTTACTTCTTCTTCTTAAGCCGCTCTAACACCGCCGCCACAATGATCGGTAGTCCCACGGTGGCATCCACGAACACTTCGCCGAACTTTCCACCTTCCGCGGGTGGAACGAACTTGCCCCAGGAAACCGCTTCGCTGTAAGGACTGCCGGAAAGCCCGCCCCAGTACACCGGTTCCGGACAGATGCGCAGGCCATAGTGGTAGCGCTTGAGGGGAACATCTTCTCCGGCGCGCCGTTTTCTGAGTTCGACATAAGGGCCAAACTGCTGAGCCCAGTTGCGGGGTACTCCGCCGCCAATCGTGAAGATGCCCAGCTTCTTCTGCGACAGGAGCGTTTCTGTAAAGTGTTCGAGGTCGAGGTAGGGGTCGTAGCGGAGCTGGGCGCGACCGTCGCGCATGCGGATGCGATTGGCAAGAGCGACGTCGAGCCCGAGTTCGGAGTCGGTGAAGGCGGGGACGAACACGGGCACGTTCTTCTCAACCGCTGATTTCAAGATGCCGCGTCCGGCGTCGTTCTTCACCAGGTACTCGCCGATGGCGCGGTTCAGCCTCCAGGAACACAGGACTTCCTTCGGGTCCCACTGCTCGAGGACTTCGAATACGACCGCCTCGACGTCGTCCAGATTGCGCTCAGGCTCCAGGGTGTCATAAACACGGTTGTAACCTGCCTCGTAGAGTTTCTCGTCGCTCACAGAGGGGTCGTAGCGGAAATGGGAGCGCCCAGTAGCTTCCACCAGCCCGTGGGCCATCAGGGCGCCGGTAGAGACGATGGCGTTCACGATGCCGTGATCGATCAAGTCGGTGATCACGAGGCCCTGCTTGGCCACCGTCATGGCGCCGGCCAGGGTCATGACGACGAAACAATCCTTGTCGCGGGCCATGGCCTCGAGCACGTCGGCGCCCTCGCCCAGTTGCCGGCCGGTGAAGGCGGTATCGGCCATGCCGCGCACCAATTCGTCGATGGTGTGGCATTTGCTCAGATCCAGCGGATACACCGGGACCAGCTTGTCTTCTACAGGATCGTGCAGCTTGCGCTCCGACCCTGAACCCTCTGGTTGACCCTGCTTCAAGATGCACCTCGAATAAGCAGCCAGTGCTATTCCGGCGACAAGCGCGAAATCAGGCGCGAAACCTGGTAGATCACCGCCATGTTGGGAGCGGTGTAGCTCACGGTGCGCCCGCTCACGCGCTTCATGCCGGGCACCATCATGCAACTGTCGGCCTGTCGCGAGCTCGACAACTCTACCTCCAGCGTGATGGGCGAACGGAGGGACACGGGCTTGATTTCCAAGCGCCGCCCCATGGCGCGCTTCACGCCCTCGGCAATCAACTGCCGCGCTGCATCCGGAGGCAGCGTAAGCGCGGCCGTGCGGCCAATGCCCTGCTTCACCGCAGCCACTTCCACGCCCGGAATGAATTCCTTCGCCTGCTCGGTGGCAGCGCGATCGCCGGAAATGAAAATCACCGGTACGCCGTAGTGGCCGGCGAGCGCCGCGTTCAGTCCGTACTCGCCCACTTCCTGGCCGTTCAGCTTCACCACCTTGAGCTCGGAGCTATAGGTGTGATCGAGCACGCCATCGGCCGTCGAACCCCGCGGGTGATAGCCGATGAACAGCACCGCGGCAAAGGAGTCGTCCAGGCCCTGCATCATGCCAAAGGGCTTGGGTGCTCCGGTGATGAGGCGGGCGCGCGGGTCGAGCTTGTCGGGCTCCAGATTGGTCTGGTCCCAGTGCGAGTCGTTGACGATCACTTCGGTGGCGCCGGCATCCAACGCGGCGGCGATAGCGGCGTTGACTTCGGCCACCATCAGGCGCCGCCCGAGGGCGTAGTCACGGCCCGTGGGCGAGGCCTGGGTGTTGT
>JBOGLL010000004.1:0-4312 GCA_050746065.1 Terriglobales bacterium
AAGCGGAAGTGGCCGCCAAAATCAACAAGATGGCCGCCGACCTGGTGAAGCTGCGCAAGGCGCCCATCGTGGAGCCGTTCATCGGACCGGCGCTGCTCTCCGGCCGCGCCTCCGCCGTCTTCTTCCACGAAGTGCTCGGTCACCGGCTCGAAGGCCAGCGCCAGCGCGGCGACGATGAGGGCCAGACCTTCGCCAAGAAAGTGGACCAGAAGATCCTGCCCGACTTCCTGAGCGTGGTGTCCGATCCCACGCTGCGCCGCTTGGATGGCATTGAACTGAACGGTTTCTATGAATTCGACGACGAGGGCATCCCCGGCCGCCGCACCGAAGTGGTGCACAACGGCGTGCTCAAGGGGTTCCTGATGTCGCGGCTTCCGGTGAAAGGCTTCGCCGAATCCAACGGCCACGGCCGCGCCCAGGAAGGCATGATGCCGGTGGGCCGCCAGGCGAATCTCATCGTGTCCTCCACCAACAAAATCCCCGACTCCGAGCTGCGCCAGAAGCTGATCGACGAAATCAAGCGCCAGAACAAACCCTACGGCCTCTACTTCGAGGACATTGCCGGCGGCTTTACCTTGACCACGCGCTTCCTGCCGCAGGCCTTCCAGATCCTGCCGGTGCTGGTGTGGCGCGTCTATCCCGACGGCCGTGCCGACGAACTGGTTCGCGGCGTGGACATCGTGGGCACGCCGCTCGCGGCGCTCAACCGCCTGGCGGTCACCGGAGACAAGACCCAGGTGTTCAACGGCATCTGCGGCGCCGAGTCCGGGCAGGTGCCTGTGGCCGCGGCCGCGCCCGCTATCCTGTTCTCTGAGATCGAGGTGCAGAAGAAGGCGGTGACGCGGAACCGTCCGCCCATCCTGCCTCCGCCTGCCGCTGACGGAAAGTCCGCGCCGGAGGTGAAGCAATGACGCCGACGCAACTGCACCCACAGCACCACCCACAGCACCACCCACAGCACCCTCAGCAGCACCCTCTTCACTTTGTCATCCCGAGCGAGCGCGACCGAGCCCGGAGCGCAGCGCGGGGCGAAGGAGCGCGAGTCGAGGGATCTCGGGTTTCAATGTCCTTCAGGATTACGACTGCCTCGCTCTTGCCCAGGCTGGCCGCGTTCCTGCTGTTCCTGAGTCCCATCGCACTCTTCGCCCAGACCACCACCCCCGCCTACGACGATCCCATCCTGCGCGCTATGAGTACGGAACTGCAGCGTTCCAAGGAAAAGCTGCAACTCGAGCAGATGCAGCGCCCGTACTACATCGAGTATTCCGTCACGGAAACGGATGAGTACACGGCCGACGCCACGCTCGGCGTCCTGCGCTTCCAGAACCGCCAGCTTTCGCGCTCGCTGCGCACCGTGGTGCGCGTGGGCAATTACAAGCGCGACAGCTATTTCCGCGGCGGGCAGGGGCAGGCCGTGTTTGCCACTCTGGGCGACGACCAGATCGCCCTCCGCCACCAGCTCTGGCTGGCGACCGACAGCGCCTACAAGAACGCTCTTGCGGCGTACTCCGCCAAAGACTCCATGCTGAAGAGCATCGTGGTGGAGCACCCGGTGGACGACTTCTCCGAAGAGCTTCCCGTCAAGGCCATTGGTCCGCTGGTGCGCGCCACCATCCCCACCGATCCCTGGGCTGGCCACGTGCGCGCTATCTCCGCTCTCTTCCGCAAGGACAACCGCATCGACGGCTCCCTGGTCAGCTTCACCTTCCGCGTCGTGAACCGCTACTTCATGAACACCGAGGGCACGGTGACTCGCCGCGGCAGCGCTTGGTATGTGGCGTTCTTTTTCGCAACCACCCAGGCCCCTGACGGCCAGCGCGTGAGCCTGAGCCGCGACTGGGTGATGGCGCGCCCCGAGGAACTGCCCTCCGTGGACACCTTGAAGGCCGAAGCCGAGAAAACCATCGCCACCATGCAGGCGCTGCGCCAGGCGCCCCAGGTGGATGAAACCTATCGTGGTCCGGTGCTGTTCGGCGCCGACGCCGCCAAGCACATCTTCTGGACCATCGTGGGCCCGGCCGTCACCGGCGACCAGCCACCGCCCGGCAACTCCGCGCGTACTACTGGCCCCTATGCCTCGCAATTCAAGACGCGCGTGCTGCCTGAGTTCCTCACCATTGTGGACGATCCCACCGCCAAATTCGCCGTGGACCGCGCCCTGGTGGCTTCCTACGACGTGGACGATGAAGGCGTGAAGGCACAACCGGTGACCGTGGTGGACAAGGGCATCCTGGTCAACTATCTGCTGGGACGCCGGCCCATTCGCGACTTCCCGCACTCCAACGGACACGGGCGCGCCTCGGCGGGCGACTCTCCGGCGCCGCAGTTCTCCAACCTGTTCGTGAAGGCCGACCCCGCCTTCACGTTCGACCAGCTTAAGCAGAAGCTCATCGAACTCTGCCGCAACCAGGGGCTGGACTACGGATACTTCGTCGAAACCACCACCAGCAGCAATTCGCCGCTGGTGATGTACAAGGTGTGGGTGAAGGACGGGCGCCAGGAGCTGGTCCGCGACGCCAGCTTCCATCAACTGGATGCCCGCGCTCTGCGCGGCGACATTGTGGCCGCCGGTAACGACACCCTGGCCGACAACAGCAACGAGGCCGTGCCCAAGGCCGTCATCAATCCCTCGATCCTGTTCGGCGAGATGGAAATCCGCCGCACCACACAGAGCCAGGAGAAGCTGCCGGAGTATCCGCCTCCGGCCTTGCCGGAAACCAAAACGACGCCGTAGAGACGTTGCTGGCAACGTCTCACTTTGGAAATTTGTGATGTTTGATTTGTGATGTGAGATGCGTGAGGTGATGTGCCCAACATCAGACATCACACATCAAACATCAAACATGCGGTTCAAGACCTACGACGACTTCTTCGCCTACTACGTGCAGCAGCACAGCCATCCTGGCAACCGTCTGCTGCACGCCCTGGGCACCGGGCTGGGCATCAGCGTGGTGATCGCCGCGCTGGCCCTGGGCAAGCCGCTCTGGGCCCTGCTCTGGATCCCGCTGGCCTACGGCTGCGCCTGGACGGGACACTTCCTGCTGGAGCGCAACCAACCCGCTACCTTCGGCCATCCGCTGTGGTCGTTCGTAAGCGACTTCCGCATGCTCGCCCTGATGCTCACCGGACGGCTTGAGCCGTGGCTGAAGCGGCCTGCCGAAGGGGCCGGCAACAAGTCTTAGAATGTGGTCATGTAGTTATCTGGTCATCTGGCCATCTCCATCCACCGAGCGTCTGCGCCACACGGCTTCTCCTTTCGAATCCTCAGATGACCCGATGATCACATGACCACATGACCAGATTGTTCCGACCCGTAGATGCGGTAGACTCTGAAACATGCGCGTCCTGGGCATCGACTGTGGCAGTGAAGTAACGGGCTACGGAGTGGTCGAGGACCTCGATGGCCGTGACCTGCACTGCATCGCCTCGGGCGTGGTGAAGGCGCGAGCGCGCGACGCGCTACCCCGGCGGCTGGACGCCATTTGCCGAGAACTGCGCCGCGTGATTGCGCTGCACCGTCCGGACGTCGTGGCCATCGAAGATGTCTTCTACGCGCTGAACGCCAAGTCGGCGCTGAAGCTGGGCCATGTGCGCGGCGTTGCCATGCTGGCCGCGGCCGCCGAGGGCTTGGAAGTGGCGGAGTACGCGCCCCTGGCCATAAAATCTGCGGTTGTGGGGTACGGGAGAGCCGGCAAGTCGCAGGTGCAGCACATGGTGGCCCGGCTGCTTCGGCTGGAGTCGCCGCCTTCGCCTTCCGACGTGGCCGACGCGCTGGCCATCGCGATTTGCCATCTGCACACCGCGGCCACACTCGAGCGCCAGGCCGCCCCGCGCTGATGCCTTGTAGCGCCGGCGTCTCGCCGGCTATGGGGGGCGTCTCGCACGCGCCCAACGTCAGAGCCCTTGATCGAGATGATCCCAAACCGGCGTAGCTTGGCCCTGCTGGCCCTTCTGCTGGGCGCCATGCTTTCCTTCAACCTGTTCGCCCAGCAGAGCCTCGATCAGGTCCGCGCCCGCCTTACTTCGCCCACAGTGACATTCTCCTTCGACTTCCCGCGCGCCCGCCCTGAGCATTTCTCCATCACCGTGGATTCCACTGGCAAGGCGGTGTACGAATCGCGCGACGTGGTTTCCCTCGACGCCGAGCAGCCACCCTCGGAGCGCTATATGACCTCGTTCCAGGTATCGGAAGCCACGCGCGCCCGCATCTTCCAAACCGCGCGCCAGTTGAACCATTTCCAGGGCGACTTCGACTTTCGCAAGCGCCGCATCGCCCAGATGGGCCGCAAGACCCTTGTCTGGGAGTCCGGCG
>JBOGLL010000005.1:0-3142 GCA_050746065.1 Terriglobales bacterium
CGCCCGAGCCCACCTGCGCGCGGCGTTCCTTGGCCAGGGCCGCCTGCTGGCGCTCCAGTTCCACCTCGTACAGGCGCGAGCGCAGCACACGCATGGCCTTCTCCCGGTTCTTGATCTGCGACTTCTCGTCCTGGCAGGAGACCACGGTATTCGTGGGCAAGTGAGTGATGCGCACCGCCGAATAGGTGGTATTCACCGACTGCCCGCCCGGGCCGGACGAACAGAAGGTGTCAATGCGCAAGTCCTTGGGTTCGATCTTGATGTCCACATCTTCGGCTTCCGGCAGCACGGCCACGGTCACCGCCGAGGTATGGATGCGTCCCTGCTGCTCGGTCTGCGGGACGCGTTGCACGCGATGGACGCCACTCTCGTAGCGCAGCCGCGAATAGGCGCCCTTGCCTTCGATGATGGCGATCACTTCCTTCAGCCCGCCCACGCCCGACTCGGAGGTGTTCAGCACCTCCACCTTCCAGCGCTGGCCTTCGGCATAGCGCGTGTACATGCGGAAGAGTTCGGCAGCAAACAGCGACGCCTCGTCGCCGCCTGTGCCCGCGCGGATCTCCAGCACCACGTTCTTTTCGTCGTTCGGGTCCTTGGGAACGAGCAGCAGCTTGAGCTCCTCTTCGACGCGGGCCACTCGCTCCTCGAGCTTGGTCAACTCTTCCTGGGCGTAAGCGCGCATCTCGGCGTCGGATTCCTCCGCAATCACCGCCTTGCTCTCGGCGATGCCGCGCTTCAGGTCCTTATACTCGCGGTACTTCTCCACGATAGGCGCGATCTCGCTGTGCGCCCGGGCGGTCTTCTGGTATCGTGCCGAGTCGCTCATTACCTCCGGCGACGCCAGTTGCGCCGTCAGTTCTTCATAACGGGCTTCGAGTTGGTCCAATCGTTCGAACACAGTCGTTAGTCGCTAGTCGCTAGTCGCTAGTCGTTGGTCGTTAGTCGTTAGTCGTTGGTCGGCAATCGTCAGCGAAGGCGGCCGCCGGCCAGGCACTGCGCATCTCCATTCTAAAGGGATTCGATGCGTGGGATAGGCTCGGAGCTTCGGAGTCCGGGCTTACGACTAACGACTAGCGACCTACGACTGCTACGCAACTACCAGCTCGCCGCCGCGCTGCTTTTCCAGCTCCATGGACTGGTTCAGCGCCACGATCGCGCACTCTACCATGGAATCTTCCGGCGGCTGGGTAGTGATGCGTTGCAGCCACAGGCCGGGCAGCGTCATCAGGGCGAACAACGAAGTGCGGTACTTGGCGGCGAAACGGATGATCTCGAACGAAACGCCGGCGATCACCGGCAGCAGCGCGATGCGCACCGCAAACCGCGCCCAAAACGTCTCCACCGGCACCAGCGCATAGAAAAGGATGGAAATGAGCATCACCGTCATCAGGAAACTGGTGCCGCAGCGCGGGTGGTACGTGGTGAACGACTGCGCCAGTTCGATGGTGAGCGGCTTTTTCGACTCGAACGCGAACACCGTTTTGTGCTCGGCGCCGTGGTAGCGGTACACCCGCTTGATGTCCGCCCACAGCGACACGCCCCAGATGAACAGCAGGAACAGCACGATGCGAATCACGCCGTCCACCAGGTTGAAGGCCACGGGCCCGGCCAGCACGGGCAACAGTTCCTTCAGCTTGGTGGTGGCCACCAGCGGCACGAATTTGTAAAGGAAGATGAAGAAGCCCAGCGAGAACAGGACGTTCACCGTCATCATCCAGGGGCTGATCTCCAGCTTTTTCTTCTTCTCCCCGATCGTGTGGGGCGGCCGTGTGGGGCGGCCGTCCTCGGCTGCCCGCTTGCCCTCCTCGGCCTCGGCTTCAGCCCGGGCTTCTTCTGCTTCCAGGGCGACATTGGCTGAAAAGCGCAGGGCGCGGAACCCCAGCGCCATGGCCTGGCCCAGCGTGATCACGCCGCGGATCAGCGGCCATCCCATCCAGCGGTGCTTTTCCGACAGCTTTTCCAGCGGCTCCGAATGGATCACCACTTCGCCCGAGGGCTTGCGCACGGCGATGGCATAGGCGTGCGGGGAGCGCATCATCACGCCTTCCAGCAGTGCCTGGCCGCCGATCAGCACCTCGTCCCCGCCTTCCAGGGCCGGCATGAGATGAAGAGCAGCTTGCAGGCGGGCGATATGTTTCAGCAATCGCATACGCGGAACGGGCAGCAGATTCGCCCTCCTTTAGAGATTACGGCGGCATTTGCAGGCCTGTCAACGCAGCCCAGGGGGACGGCGGGTGACGTTTGGTCACTGTCAAAACCGGTTCCCTATGGTCATCCGCGAATTTCAGTGCTACTTTTGGGCAGGACACCGAGCCGTGCGGTCCGCGCGAAGAGGTCCGACCTTCCTCTGTTGCTCCGCAACATTCAGGAGAAGCCGCTCCATCCTCGGAGCGTCCCTGCACTTCCTTTGGCTTTTTTCTGATCAGAACCCAGGGTGATAAGGCAGTTACGGCTGAAAGGCCGTTGGGAGTACGCAGTGGACAACATGAATGAAAGGATCCGGCGAATCACCGAAGAGCTCTGGGGTCTGCACGAGGACCTGAGCTCGATTTCGTCAGAAACTCCCGGCAAGCACTCGCTGGAGCGCCCGGTGCTGAGCGCGTTCAAGGCAGCCGTGGACCACATGCGCCTGCTGGTGTGGGCGCTCATCCAGGGCAGTAGGCAGCCGGCAGAAGGTTCCAGCGATCAATTGCTGAACAGCGTGCGTGCGGAGCGCGTCACCGAAATGCTCAAGGCGCTGCGTGCCGAGCTGGAAGTGGGGAATCTGGGCAAATCTCCCGCAGGCCGCACCATGCTCGCCGAAATCAGCAGCATCAGTAACCAGACGTTCGATCGCTACCGCTGATTCCCGCCTTGGGAAAAATGCCGGAGGTCAGGCGTGGGGGTGTGTGTGGCCCGGAGCTGCCCCGGCGCAAGTCCCATCCGCTTCGCAGGCTGCATGCTCGAACTGGATGGTCGTGTGTCCGATGTTGAAGCGCTGGCGCATCCGCTGGTTGGCTTCGCGCAGGATGCGGTCGCTGGCCGACTGCGGAATGTCCGGGATGCTGATGTGGCAGGACAGTGCGTGGCTCTCCGAGCCCAGGCTCCACACGTGCAGGTCGTGGACCCCGTTCACGCCCTCGATGGCGCACAACTCAGATTC
>JBOGLL010000006.1:0-3964 GCA_050746065.1 Terriglobales bacterium
GGCAGGTACCAGCGCGGCGCAATGCGCATGCCCCCGCCGTGCAGGTAGTTGTCGATCGCCGTGGCATGGATGAACACACCTGGCTCCTGTTCGGCAAAGGGCGTGGGCCGCAGGTCCGCGGACGCCACCGTGCTTCCGCCAATGAGTACAATCTTGTCCTTGAAAAACCCGGGCGCGTAGCGCTTTGCTTCTGGCGGACATTGGTCGGGATAAATGGAACACACCACCTGCCAGATGGGGATGCGCGGGTATGCGCGGAGTTCCTCCGGATTCGATGGACCGTGCCACTGGAGCAGCAGGTTGCCGTCGTTATCCAGAGGAGCCTCTGGAAGCTTGGCGCCGGAGGAAGCAGCCGCAATCTCCGCCACGCGCAGATTGAAGGACGCGTAGTCGCGTCCGCTCAAGCGGAAAAAACGCGGTGTGCGCCGGATCTTCGAATCAGGATCGGGAAAAGCGTTGACACAGCCCAAGCCAGCGGCAGCCTCGGCGATCTCATCCAGCGGAATGTTGCCGGTGGCCTCTTCCTCTGGCACTGTGTAGGCCGAATGTCCCGCTGGTGTCCGTGCTTCCCGCTCCAGGAGGCCGAACTCGCGCTGAATGGCCTGCTTTTCCTCCTCGGTCACGTCCCGCGTGGTTTCCGTGAAAGAGTAGGCCAGCACCACATTGCCGGAGGTCTTCACCACGCGCGCCAGCCCGGAATCGACTTCCGGCTGGTCCGGTGTCGGCCCTGCGAACACAACATCGACTCCTACGGCACGCGGCTGTCCCTTCTTGACGAAGCGCAGGGTCTCAGTCCATACCCGTCGCGTCCACGGCCAGCGCCCGATCAGGCCGGTGAGTGCCTCAAAGCTGGGGTTGTCCACGTCAATGATGACAATCGCAGGATCGGCCCGCTTGGTGTCCGCCGACCAGCGGACCCGGATGTCGTAGGTCCCGTTCTCCAGCCAGGTTACCGGCCGAGTACCGGCAACGGCGATCATGATGAGCGCCACCAGCGCGGCTGAAACCCATGCCTGCCGGACGAACCGGCGCTGCCCTTCGCTCAGTTTTCCCGCGTTCGCCATCGCTCTGAACCGGAAAGAGCGTACACGATTTTTGTCGCCCCACGCGCGGATTTGATAGAACTGGTGGCTTCACCACAGAGACACTGAGAGCACTGAGGGAAACCGGGCTTCGTAGTTTTTGGTCCAATGATTCACTGATTCAATGATTCAATGATTCACTGATTCAATGGTTCAATCCCCTCTTGTCTCAGTGCCCTCTGTGCCTCAGTGGTGAAAGGGCTTTTATGATTCTCGACGCCATCCGCCGCATCACCGCACGCGAGTCCCTCTCCCGCGAGGAAGCCCGCGCCCTGATGGAGGAAGTGCTGGCTGGGCGTGCCAGGGACGCCGAGATCACGTCGCTGCTCGTGGCCCTGCACACCAAGGGCGAAAGCGTGGAAGAAATCGTGGGCTTCGCCGAAGCCATGCGCGCCGCGGCCAGGCCCCTGCCTCTCGTCCCAATGAGTGCCGGCGACGTGCTGGTGGACACCTGCGGCACCGGCGGCGATGCCCGTGGCACCTTCAATATCTCAACCACGGCGGCCTTCGTCGTGGCGGGCGCCGGAGTGCGCGTCGCCAAGCACGGCAACCGCAGCGTCACTTCGAAATGTGGCTCCGCCGACGTGCTCGAAGCGCTGGGCGTCCGCCTGGAATTCCCACCCGAACGCCTGGCTGCCTGCCTGAACGAAGTCGGGATCGCGTTTCTGTACGCACCCGCGCTGCACTCCGCCATGAAGCACGTGCAGGCGGCGCGCCGCGCACTACGCCAGCGTACGGTCTTCAATCTGCTCGGCCCGCTCACCAATCCCGCCGGAGCTACCGCCCAGGTGGTCGGTGTTTACGCGGAGGAGCTGGTGGAAACCATGGCCGAAGCCCTGCGCCTGCTTGGACTGGAGCGCGCGCTGGTGGTCCACGGGCGCGAAGGCCTGGACGAAATCACTATTTCCGGCCCTACCCGCATCGCTGAATTACGCGACGGCCGCGTGCGCACCTACGACCTCACTCCGGAGGAGTGCGGCCTGCGCCGGGTTCCGCTCGACGCCATAGTTGGCGGAAACGTGACCACAAACGCCGCCATCCTGCGTTCAGTGCTCGATGGGGATCACTCACCGCGTCGCGATGTGGTGCTGATGAACGCCGGAGCCGCGCTGGTTGCGGCGGGGAAAGCGGACTCTGTGCCGGCCGGCGTGCCCATGGCAGCCGAGTCCCTGAGTTCGGGTGCCGCAAAGAGAAAGTTGGAGATGCTGGCGAGGTTTAGCTAGACTTCTACCTTCTGCATCCACTCGGCGATCTCGACCTTCCAACCCAGCCCGGTCGTAATCGCCTGCTTCATCCCAGCGGCGGCTGCGGGCTCGCCGTGCACGAGATAGGTCACCGACGGCGGCTTGTCGAAGGTTCGCAGCCACTCCAGCATTTCCGGCGGATCGGCGTGGTCGCTGAACTGTTCGAGCACCGCCACCTGCGCGCGAATGGGCACGGGCTGCGAGAAAATCCGCACCGACTCGGCGCCGCTCTTGATCGTGGCTCCGCGCGTCCCCGGCGCCTGGAATCCGATGAACAGCACCGTGTTGCGCGGATCGGGCAGCCGGTTCATCAGGTGGTGCAGGATGCGCCCGCCGGTCACCATGCCGCTCGAGGAAATGATCACCGCCGGATATTTCGCCTCGTTGATCTTCTTCGACTCCTCGCGCGTGGACGCGAAGCTGAAGCCTTCCCACTCGAGCGGTGAGCCATACTCGGCCACCAGGTGGCGCGTGGCTTCGCTGAACTCGCCCTCATGCGACAGGAAGATCTTCACCGCCTGGATGGCCATGGGGCTGTCCGCATACACCGGGATGCGCGGGATCTCGCCTTTCTCCATCAGCTCCTTCAGCATGAACAGCATCTTCTGCGTGCGTTCCACAGCGAACGCGGGCACCACCATCGTGCCGCCGCGTTCCACCGTCTTGCGCACAATCTCGGCCAGCAGCGGCCGCGGATCAGTATCCGGGTGGCTGCGGTTGCCGTACGTGGACTCCACCAGCAGCACATCCACCACGCCTACGTCGTCGGGCCCGGTGGAGATGCATTTGCCGGGCGCAATCTCCGTGTCGCGCACGCGGCCCACATCGCCCGAAAACAGCACCTTTCGCCGGCCGCTTCCGGTCTTGACGTCGGCTTCCACCATCGCCGACCCCAGAATGTGCGCCGCATGCAGGTAGCGGAACGAGAACTCGGTCGAGAGCGCGACGGTCTTGCCGAACTCCACCGGCTTGAAGTACTTCAGGCTTTCGATGGCTTCGTCGTAGGTGTAGAGCGGGAGCGCCGGATGGTGCTTCGAACTCTTTCTGTAGTTGGCGGATTCCGCTTCTTCTTCCTGCAGCCGTCCGGAATCGGGTAGCAGGACGCCGCACAAGTCCACGGTGGGCGACGTGGCGTAAATCGTCCCGCGGAAGCCCTCCTTGATCAGCCTCGGCACCCAGCCTGCATGGTCCATGTGTGCGTGGGTGAGGATGACGGCGTCGATCTCACGGGCATGGATGGGCAGGTCCTTCCAGTTGCGCTCGCGCCATTCCTTCTGCCCCTGGAAGAGACCGCAATCCACCAGGGCCTGGAATCCGTGCCCGTCGCCGGTTGCGGTGTTGACCAAGTGCTTCGATCCGGTGACGGTTCCCGCCGCGCCCAGAAATTGGATGTATGCCATAGTTCAGGTCTCAGGTGTCAGGTCGCAGGTGTCAGGAGCGCGGAAAAGGGTAGCAGGTTTTACGTTTTCGGTTTCGGGTTTCAGGTTTCCGGTTTCGGGTTTAGGGTTTAGGGTTTCGAGCTTGCGAAGCAGGATCCGGTTCCCCGGTTGCCGCCCGATTCAAGCGATACCATCCTTCGGCTCCCAATCCAGCCCCGAAGGGGCGGCATATGTTAGCCCAGGGTGGAGAGGCTGCGGG
>JBOGLL010000007.1:0-5009 GCA_050746065.1 Terriglobales bacterium
TTACAGCTCTTGACCGCCGTGAATCCCGAGTCGGGAACTATCAACTACACCTACGACTCGGACGGCAATGTCCTTACCAAGGTCGCGCCCAAGCCCAACCAGACGGGCGCGCTTACCGTCACCACCACCTACGCCTATGACGCCCTGCACCGCCTGACGCAGAAGTCCTACAACGACGGCGCAACGGCTACGGTGAAGTACGGCTATGACGCCGTCGCTCTCAGCGGCTGTACGACCACTCCACCCACAATCAGTCCAATGTTGAATCCCAAGGGCAGCCGCACGGCCATGTGCGACGCCTCCGGCGCAACCTCGTGGAGCTACGACCCCGAAGGCGCCACTCTCACCGAGAAGCGCACCCTCATCGGCTCGAGCGCCATCACCAAGACCACCAGCTACACCTACAATCTCGACGGCTCGCTGGCCACGCTCGTCTACCCCAGCGCTCGAACCGTTACCTACACCCCCAGCGCCGCCGGCCGGACGCTCTCGGCGGTAGATGTGGCTAACAGCATCAACTACGCCACCAACGCCCTCTACGCCCCGCACGGCGCCCTCAGCAGCCTGAAGAACGGCTTCGTGTCGGGCGGGTTCGCCGGCATCACCACCACCAACAGCTACAACAACCGCCTGCAGCCGGTTGTCCTATCTGCAGCACATGCCGGCGGCACCGTGCTCAGCTTCAGTTACAGCTTCGATCAGGACCCGAGCCCCAGCGTAGTGAAGAACAACGGCGACGTGGTGCAGATCGTCAACAACCGCGACACCAACCGCACCCAGAGCTTTACCTACGACGAACTCAACCGCATAGCCACGGCCCAGAGCCAGGCCACTTCGGGCACGCACTGCTGGGGGAACTCGTTCGCCTATGACATCTGGGCGAACCTGCTGTCCAAAACCGTCACCAAGTGCACCGCAGAGACGCTAACGGTCGCGGTCAGCACCAGCAACCGCATTACCAACTCCGGCTTCACGTACGACGCCGCCGGAAACATGACCAACTCCGGCTCCGGGGTGATGACCTACGATGCGGAGAACCGGCTGGTCACAGTTGCGGGGGTCACCTACACCTACGACGGAGACGGCAAGCGAGTAAAGAAGTCCAGCGGCAAGCTGTACTGGACGGGCACCGGCTCAGACGCGCTGGCCGAAACCGATCTGGCAGGCGTCATCCAGTCCGAGTTCACGTTTTTCGGTGGCAAACGCGTAGCCCGGCGCGACGGCTCGGGCAACACCGTCTTCTACTACTTCTCCGACCATCTGGGCTCGGCCAGCGTGGTCACGAATGCTACGGGGACGATCGTCGAGGAATCCGACTATTACCCCTTCGGGGGCGAGCGCGTCATTACTAACTCCGACCCCAATCCGTACAAGTTCACCGGCAAGGAGCGGGACGGGGAAAGCGGCCTGGATTACTTCATCGCCCGCCACTACTCCTCGAACTTGGGCCGCTTCCTGCAGCCTGACGAGTTCGCCGGCGGGCCTGTGGACGCCTTCAGCTCGAATGATCCACTGCCCGAGTCTCCTCTCCCCTACGCCGACATCACCAACCCCAAATCGCTCAACAAGTACACCTACACGTACAACAATCCACTTCGATACACTGACCCCAACGGACATGACGGGTGGGATGTCTTGCTGGGCGCGGCGAACGCGCTTGGCAGCAATTTCTTGGCAGGGGCGGGGCGTCTTGAGGGAGGGAATTCTGATTTCAAGAATGGTCAAGCGCTCGGGGATGCCGCATCGGTAGTCGGAGGATTGGTTGAGACCGCGCTTGGTGCGGGACTCGAGGTAGGAGGCCTGGTTCTCGATGCTACCGGAGTGGGAGCCGTTGTCGGTGTTCCAGCCAATATCGTTGGTGCGGCCGCCATGGTGCAAGGTGGGGCTGCAGCGGCCAGTGGCACCTATCACCTTGCCCAAGCCGCTAACGACAAGCCAGGAGAGGTCTATGTTACACAGCCACAGGCGAGTGGAAAGCCCTATGTCGGAAGGACTACGCAAGGGGCTGACAAACGGATGCAGACTCGCTCGGATGGCAGAACGGGCAAGGCCAAGGTTGTGGATAAGTACAAAACTAAGGGTGAGGGACGCTTGAAGGAGCAAAAACAGATTGACAAGCGCGGAGGCGTCAAAAGCCTGGATAACAAGCGAAATGAAGTTGACCCCAAGAAGATGCCTGAGCTCAAGAAGAAGGTTGAGGGAAAATGACACAGAAGGCAATCCAGGAATTCTGGTCTTGGTTTCGAAAGCGTGCTCCTAGGTTGGCTGAGATGTACGAAGCTAACATGCTTGAGGAACTCGGGGAGGAAGTGAACCGGCGTTTGGATACTATTAGTGGAGACCTACCGTGGGAAGTCGGACCAGGTAGGAGGAAGAAGTACTCCCTGACGTTGAGTCCAGAAGGAAACCCCCAACTCTCGATACTGATACAGCAGATGCTCGACGAAGCTCCTAATATCCACGACTGGGAGTTGTATTCCTCGAGGCAGCCGCGGCCGCCATCACGTGCCATTCAGCTTCCCGAGCGCGGCTTAGACTTTCCAACCGACCAGTGGCGGTTCATTCCAGAGGAGGACCTGGCAACTAACAGAGTCCATTTGAAGATTCTTGATAGACGTCTGGCTTCGGAGGATCGCGAGGCAGCCCTCAAAGCTGTATCAATTTTCCTAGACCAATTCCTCGGGGAGGAGATGGTGGAGAGGTGGATTGGCATGATTACGGTTGCGAAATCCAGTGCGAGAAGAAAGTCACACCCAATCTCGGAACTGCTGGACTACATCGTCACCAAGAGCAAGAGAGAAAGGAACCTATGAACACCGCGACTGAGTTTTGAACAAGGAGGGTGCCCCTCGATAAGAGCGAAGGCGTTGTCAAGGGACACTAACCCCAGGCGGTGCGTGAGCACCGCAGCCTCTGCGTCAGCCTAACCCCCTCTTCCCCTAACCCTCTGAATCTTCAGCACCTTGACTCCACTTACCGAAGTCACCTACCCTTTCAATGCCATAATCCGCCATTCGCTTGAAAGCGGTTTCGACTGCCCTGAACCGCGATTAAGAATACTGGCGGGTAAGTGTACTTATCGCACTCTGGGTGTGAGCAGGGGTGTAACTAGAAGCAGGACATGGTTTTTCCAGCTTTCCCGCAAATGCGGGGCCGAAGGTGAGGACATGAGCACTTCGACGCATCCCACGGTCAGCAATCTGGTCCAGATTCAGGGAGTGGAAGAAGAGATTCGGCGGCGCGTAGTCGAAGAGCGCGCGCGCCTGGAACGCGAAGCCGGCATCGTGCACAAGGAGCACCGGCACTTCCACAAGCCCATCGAGCGGGCCTTCACCAAGGACCAGCGGCCGCGCACCACGCTGCTGTTCGGCGGGCTCACCTGGAAGCACGAAAAACTCGTCCACGGCGCGCTCGAAGGACTGGGCTACAAAGTCGAAGTGGTGCCCACACCCAACGTCGCGGCCTTCCAGCTCGGCAAGGAGTACGGCAACAACGGACAGTGCAATCCCACGTACTTCACGGTCGGCAACCTGGTGCAGTTCCTGCAGAAGATGGAGGACGCCGGCCAGAAGCGCGAAGACATCATCGGTAACTATGTGTTCCTCACCGCCGGAGCCTGCGGCCCCTGTCGTTTCGGGATGTACGAAGCCGAGTATCGCCTGGCGCTGCGCAATGCCGGCTACGACGGCTTCCGCGTCATGCTGTTCCAGCAAGCGGGCGGGTTGAATCAGGCGGAAGCCGAAGCCGGCCTGGAGATGAATCTCGATTTCTTCCTCAGCATTCTGAACGGTTTGAACATGGGCGACTGCGTGAACGAAGTTGCCTACGTGGTCCGCCCCTACGAGACTCAGCCCGGCGTGACCGACTCCACGCTCGACGCCGCCGTGGACTACCTGCACGAGGTACTGAACAAAAAGGCTCCCTGGAAGGTCGAAGACAAGCTCGGCAGCATCGCCGCCAAGCTTCCCATGAAGGGCACGGTCGAATACCTGGGCAAGTTCCTCAACCAGCTTTACAGCGACGACTACGTGGACGCGCTGCACAACGTCCGCGACCGCTTCAACGCGATTGAAGTGGACCGCCTGAAGGTGAAGCCCATCGTCAAGATCACCGGCGAGTTCTGGGCGCAGACCACCGAGGGGGACGGCAACTTCAACATGTTCCGCTTCCTGGAGCGCGAAGGCGCGCAGGTGATGGTGGAATCCGTCGGCACCTGGATCAACTACATGATCCACCAGGTGGTGCAGCGCGCCAAGGACCAGCGCGGCCTGGAAGAGGGCGCGGTGATGCCTCCGCTGTGGCGGCTGGACAAACATGCCGGCATCGAGTGGAGATACCGCAACAAGCTGATGAAGCTGAAGGCTGCGGAGATGATCTTCGCCCGCGAGTACGCCAAGATCGTCGAGGCCCTGGGCGGACTCGGCCACAACCTCATCAGCCAGTACGAACTGCAGCGCGTGGCGCATCCTTATTACAACTCCCGTGCCGCCGGCGGCGAAGGCCACCTGGAAGTCGCCAAGAACATCTACTACTCGAACCGCGAGCTGGCCCACATGGTGCTCTCGCTGAAACCCTTCGGCTGCATGCCGTCAACGCAGTCGGACGGAGCGCAGTCGGCCGTGGTGGCCCACTACAAGGACATGATCTACCTGCCCATCGAGACTTCGGGCGAAGGTGAGATCAACGCCCACAGCCGTGTGCAGATGGCGCTGGGCGAAGCCAAAGCCAAAGCCAAAGTCGAAATGAAGGACGTGCTCGAGAAAATAGGCAAGACCCTCGACGAGTTGCGCGCCTACGTAGACCAGAATCCAGAGATGAAGCGCGGCCTCTACCGCTCGCCCAAGTACAAGGGCGTGATCGGTACCTCGGCGAATTTCGCCATTCACATCGCCGAGCGCATGGGCGTGAAGGTTCCATACCACGTGGACGGCCACTAAATGTCCGGACTGACCGATAAGGCGAATCCGCAGAAACAATACGACCTGCTCTGGATGGGTGTGGACGTAGGT
>JBOGLL010000008.1:0-7415 GCA_050746065.1 Terriglobales bacterium
CCAGCAGCCTCCACATCAGGAGACCAGTGTTTTCCACCTCAGGCCCCTGCCTGCACAGGTCGGACGCGAGCAGTCCTACAACCAGATCCTGCACCGGCTGGCTGCCGATGCCCCGGCACTCTACGAAATAGCGACTCGTCGCGAACTTTCCATGCACGCACGGCGCAATCTGCATCGTTTCCTCAGTGCTGCCTTCACCAGCTCGGAACGCTACGCTGCCGTGGTTCGCGAACCTCGCGCCGTAGAGCATGCCTTGCGGTTGTTCAGCGCGAGCGATTACCTGACGGACATCCTGATCCGCCATCCAGTTGAGATAGCAACCATCACCGAGATCGCGGAGCAGCCGTCCGCCCCAACGCGCGAAGAAACACTCTTGAATGAGGCTGAGGGGCAACGCGCCGTCGCCGACCCTGTTTTCCGTCACCTTGCCGAAGCAGAGGCGCCCCACAACGAGAAGCTGGCCCTGCTGCGCCAGCACTACCGGCATCGCGTTTTCGTGGCTGGGGCGCGTGAC
This sequence comes from Terriglobales bacterium, assembly GCA_050746065.1. GTDB lineage: Bacteria > Acidobacteriota > Terriglobia > Terriglobales > Acidobacteriaceae > CAZXVY01. The sequence goes on from JBOGLL010000008.1 coordinate 515, forward strand.
TTGCTAGAGTTTCGTCCGGTCTACGACTCGCTCGAGGAGATGACCACCATCGCTGACGATGCCGTGAATGCGGCCGCCGCGATGGTGAATGCCGGCGATACTCTCACCGTTCTGGCTCTGGGGCGCCTGGGAAGCCGCGAATTCGACGTCGCTTCCGACGCCGATCTGTTATTCGTTCGCGACGAGGCTTCCAACCCGGCCACGGCCCGCAAGGCCGCAGAGCAGTTGGTCGAAGCGCTTGCTGCCTATACACGCGAGGGGACGGTCTTCGCCGTGGATCCCAGGCTTCGCCCGCGCGGCACCGAGGGAGAACTGGTTTCCACACCTTCCGGCTTGGCTGCCTACTTCATGTCGGAGGCCCAGGCTTGGGAGGCCCTTACCTATACGAAGCTCCGCTTCGTCGCCGGCTCGACGGATTTGGGGCGCCGTACTGTAACCGCCATCCACGAGCAACTGCACCGCTTCGCCGCGGACCCGGATTTCTCGCAGCAGGTGAGCGGGATGCGTGCCCGCCTGGCCGCCTCCGACGAGCGCAGCAACTTCAAGACGTCGCCCGGAGGCTTTTACGACATTGACTTCACCGTCTCCTACCTGTTGGTCCGGCATGGCGCACTCGATGTGGCGGGGAACATCCGCGAGAAACTGTACGCGCTAGAGGAACGTGGCCTGCTGGACGTGAATTCCTGCGCCACGCTCGATTCCGCTGCTGAGCTGCTGCGGACACTCGAGCACGTGGTGCGCCTGGTGCTGGGACGCCCGCGCAAGTCACTGCCCGTAGCCGAGCAGGCCCGCGAGACCACCGAACGCCTCACCGCGCGCTTCCTGGGCCGCGAGTTTCCTGGCGGCCTCGAGGCCGAACTCGCCCGCAGCGCGCATTCCGTGCGCCAGGTGTATGAGCAGGTGCTGGGTCAGACTGCTGCTGCTTTATAATCTCGCCTTTGCGGAGCGGCATGACAGCTTCCTACAACGGCAACTCGGTACCGGCCGACGGGGCCAGGATCACACACAGCGGTGGGCGCTTCCACATCCCTGACAATCCCATCATTCCTTTCATCGAGGGCGATGGTACGGGAAGGGACATCTGGAAGGCATCGCGGCGTGTTTTTGACGCTGGTGTGGAAAAGGCCTACGGCGGCAAGCGCCGAGTGGCCTGGTACGAGGTCTTCGCCGGCGAAAAGTCGTATTCCAAATTCAAGACCTGGCTGCCCGACGACACCGTAGAAGCGGTGCGCGAGTTTCGCGTGGCCATCAAGGGCCCGCTGACCACGCCCATCGGAGGCGGGATTCGATCGCTGAACGTTGCCTTGCGCCAGATCCTCGACCTCTATGCCTGCGTGCGCCCAGTGCGCTACTACGCCGGCGTGCCTTCGCCGGTGAAGCATCCCGAGCGTATGAACGTGGTCATCTTTCGTGAGAACACCGAAGACGTTTACGCCGGCATCGAGTGGAAGCAGGGCAGCGCGGAAGTGAAGAAGCTCATCACCTTCCTGAACGACGAGATGCTCAAGGGCACCAGCAAGCGCATCCGCGAAGACTCGGGTGTGGGCATCAAGCCCATTTCCGTCACCGGTACCAAGCGCTTGGTGCGCATGGCATTGCGCCATGCCGTCGAGAACGGCAAGCGTAGCGTGACGCTCGTCCACAAGGGCAACATCCAGAAGTTTACCGAGGGCGCTTTCCGCGAGTGGGGCTACGAAGTCGCGCGTGACGAATTCCGCCAGGCAACGGTCACGGAGCGCGAAAGCTGGATTCTCGACAATATAGACAAGAACCCCAACCTCACCGTGGAAGAGAACGCGCGCATGATCGAGCCGGGATTGGAGTTCGGATCGGCAGAGTTCCGCGAATCCCTCTACGCCGAAGTGCGGGGCGTGCTCGATTCGCTCTATGCCACACACGGCAGCGGCGCGTGGAAGAAGAAGATCATGGTCAACGATCGCATCGCCGACTCCATCTTCCAGCAGGTCATCACTCGCGCCGATGAGTACAGCGTCCTGGCCACACCTAATCTGAACGGTGACTACATTTCCGACGCCTGTGCTGCTCAGGTAGGTGGGCTGGGCATCGCACCCGGTGCCAATATCGGCGACGAGTACGCCTTCTTCGAAGCTACCCACGGCACCGCTCCCAAGTACGCTGACAAGGACGTAATCAATCCGGGCTCGGTCATCCTCTCTGGCATGATGATGTTCGATTTCCTGGGATGGAAAGAGGCGGCGCGCCTCATCGAGAACGCCCTGGAGCGCACTATTCAACAGAAGACCGTGACCTACGATTTTGAGCGGCTGATGGAAGGCGCCACCAAGGTGAAGACCAGCGAGTTTGCCACTCACATCATCCGCAACATGGACCAGCTGCAAGCTTCAACCGCGGCCGATTGATTGAAGTGAAAGCAATACATTAAGAAAGGACGTTATGCGTAAGAAAGTAACCATCGTAGGGTCTGGAAATGTGGGAGCTACTACTGCGCACTGGATGGCGGCCAAGGAACTTGCCGACATCGTTCTGATTGACATCATCGAGGGCGTCCCCCAGGGCAAGGGCTTGGATTTGCTGGAGGCGATGCCCATCGAGAAGCGCGACTCATACGTGCTTGGCACCAACGACTACGCCGACACCGCCAACTCCGACATCGTGGTCATCACCGCCGGCATCCCGCGTAAGCCGGGGATGAGCCGCGACGATCTGCTCAACACCAACTACAAGATCATGCAGGACGTGGTCGGCAAGGTGGTCGCCAACTCGCCTAACTGCATCCTCATCGTGGTTTCGAATCCACTGGATGCCATGGCCCAGGCGGCCTACAAGATTTCCAAGTTCTCACGCAACCGGGTGATCGGCATGGCAGGCGTGCTGGATTCGGCGCGCTTCCGTACCTTTATCGCCATGGAGCTCAAAGTCAGCGTGGAGAACGTGACCGCATTCGTCCTCGGCGGCCACGGCGACACCATGGTCCCGTTGCCGCGCTATTCAACCGTTGCCGGCATCCCCATCACGGAATTGATGGACGCAGCTACCGTCCAGCGCCTCGTAGAGCGCACTGCCAACGGCGGCGCTGAAATCGTGAAGTACCTCAAGACGGGCAGCGCCTACTACGCACCCGCAGCCGCCGTCACCGAAATGGTCGAGGCTATTCTCAAAGACAAGAAGAAAATCCTGCCTTGCGCAGCCTACCTTGAAGGTGAGTACGGCATTTCGGGATTGTTCGTGGGCGTGCCCTGCAAGCTGGGCGCCCGTGGAATCGAAGACGTGATTCAGATCAAGCTCACCGCCGATGAACAAGCCGCACTCAAGAAGAGTGCCGACGCGGTGCGGGAACTGGTGACGGTGATCGGGGTGTAGACGTCGCCGCTCTTGCTAGAGTGCACCCCTTTGGCTGGAGGTGCTCATGAGTTCGCCCGAGATTGAACGAGCGCTGACGGAGCAGCCGCTGGAGCCACAGAAGCCACCATGGAAGCCCAGAGTGGCCGGTATCGTCGGGTTTGTTTTCGGCCCAATGGCTGGCGCTATCACGAGCTTTATCAACCTCCGGCGACTAGGACGACGCCGAAGAGCCAGCCTAACGCTGCTATTCACCGCCATCGGTTCGGTTCTTTTTGGTGCGGGTATGTATTGGTTGCCCCGCGAATTCGCAGGCGGCGTGGGTCGACTCGTCGGGCATCTGGTAAGCCCGCTTCTATACCCCTACCTCCAAGCCAATGCGTTTGAGAAATGGGAAGCAGACCATCCCGGAGCCAGGAGCGCAAATGGGTGGCTGACAATCGGCTGGGGACTACTGGGGCTCGTAGCCTTTTTCCTCCTTGCCTTGGCGGGCATCTTCCCGTTCCTGATGAGCGAGCAAGTGACCAACATCAACGTCTACAGCGAGTCTCCAGACAGCATCATGAAGGGCGAGGAATTTGTGCTGCGGATCAAGGTAGAGAACACGGCCGACCGGCCCCAGGTCCTGAACGCCATCGACCTAGGGAGTGGCTACCTCGAAGGGGCCACAATTCTTAAGACCGTTCCGGCGCATAAGAAAACAGAGACCAATTTCGCCACCTCGGACAGGAGTTACATGTTCGACCAGGCAATCTCTGCCAAGGGCGAACAGGTGGTGGAGTTTCACAGCCGAGGCATGAAGGCGGGGGACTACCCGTCCATATTCTCCGTGTGCGTGAACTCGGACACGAATTGCGAAGCTTTCAACCTGACCATCACGGTGCGTCCCTGAAAACGGACACGCCTCTTCCTCGGAATAGTCGAAGGGGGTCTAGACGCGCTCAATCGTTACCATCTTCACCACCACGGCCTTGGCCGGCTTGTCGTTGCGGTCGCGAGGCACACCCGAGATCTTGTTGGCCACGTCCTGGCCTTCGATAACCTCGCCAAAGATGGTGTGCTTGCCGGTCAGCCAGTCGGTCGCTGCCACGGTGATAAAGAACTGCGAGCCGTTGGTGTTGGGGCCGGCGTTGGCCATGGCCAGCTTGCCGGGCTGGTCGAAGTTGTGCGGCGAGCCTTTGGTTTCGTCCTCGAACTGATAGCCGGGGCCACCCATGCCCGTGCCCGCCGGGTCGCCACCCTGGATCATGAAGTTGGGGATTACGCGGTGAAATACGGAGCCGTCGTACAAACGGTTGCGGCTCTTTTGCTTGGTCACCGGATGAGTCCACTCGCGGCTACCTTCCGCCAAATCAATGAAGTTCTTGACGGTCTTGGGCGCTTCTTTCTCGAACATGCGGCAAACAATCGTGCCTTCCGAAGTTTCCAGCACAGCATACGTTCCAGGTTGGCGGGGCATGATGTCCTTTCGATTGGATTACGGCTTGGGCTTCACGGGTGCTTTCGTGGCGGCGCCCGGGCGAACGATGGTGATTTTGTTGATCTTCACCGGACGGAAGGGCTTGTCATCCCCCGGATTGCGGGCCACGCGCGCGATCTTGCGCACCAGCAGCACCGCAGCCGTATCACATTGTCCAAAAATGGTGTGGCGGTTGTTCAGGTGCGGTGTGGGGGCCTCGGTGATGAAAAACTGGCTTCCGTTGGTGTTCGGCCCGGAGTTGGCCATGGCCATTCGCCCCGCGCGGTCGAAACGCAGGGTAGGCACGAACTCGTCCTCGAAGCTGTAACCGGGGTCGCCGGTGCCGTCGCCTCGGGGGTCGCCACCCTGGATCATGAACTGCGGAATCACACGGTGGAAGATGGTGCCGCTGTAGAGCGGCACTCCTTTTTTCTTGGACCGGGTAATGGGATGCGTCCATTCCTTCGTGCCCTCGGCCAGCCCGATGAAGTTGGCCACCGTCTTGGGTGCTTCCTTTTCGTAAAGGACGCAACTCAGACTGCCCATCGAAGTCTCGATAATCGCCTTCGGCCGGGGGGGAGCAGCCGCGGTCGTCTTCTTCTTGGTTTGCGCATGGGCAGAAGCACTCAATACTGCAACCACCAGAATGGCCAGGAGTCTTGATCTCATGTCTTCCCTCCAAATGTGATGCAGACTATTTCTTGCTGCCGATCTTTGGCGCCTGTTCAGCTTTGATCTCGCCGCTCACGCGCTCCACTTCACGGAGCACGCGCATGAAGTTTCCGCCCAGGATCTTGTGGATCTGCTCGCGGTTGTATCCGCGCTCCACCAGCGCCGCCGTAATCTTGGGCAGGTCGGCGGCCGAGTCGATGCCTTGGGGCAGGGAATCGACGCCATCGAAGTCTGACCCCAGGCCCACGTGGTCTACGCCCGCTACCTTGGCGATGTGATTGATATGGTCAATCAGCGACTTCAGCGGAGGCCGCGGTACGCGCGCCGCGAAGTCCGTGTGCAACCTGTTTGACTCGCGATAGTAAGTTACGTCATCCGCGTCTGCCAGCCGTGCCCTCAGCGCAGCTTCCGCCGCATCGCGCTCTTTTTTCAGGGCGGCATGTCCTTTGCGGAAATCTTCATCAATGAAAGCGGAGTAGAAGTTCACCATCACCACGCCGCCGTTCACTGCCACTGCCCGCAGCATGTCATCGGACATGTTGCGCGCGTGGGTATTGATGGCCCGTGCGGAAGAATGCGATGCGATCACCGGCGCGCGGGTGATGGTGAGCGTGCGGTAAAACGTGCGGTCCGAAACGTGGGAGATGTCCACGATCATTCCCAACCGGTTCATTTCCCGCACCACTTCTTCGCCGAACTCGGTGAGGCCGTTGTGGTGCTTTACCTCCTCGGCGTTGAGGTCGCCGGAGGAATCGGCCCATTCGTTGGTGTTCGACCAGGTCAGGGTCATGTAGCGCACGCCCAAGCGGTAGAAATTGCGCAACATGCCCAGGTCGTTCTCGATGGCGTGCCCGCCCTCTACACCCATCAGGACGGCCAGCTTCCGCGGGCTGGCTGCGCGGGCCTTCAGGATGTCTGCCGAGCCGAAGGCCATCATCGCGCCACCCGGGTTTTTGGCCACCTGATACAGCGTGGCGTCGATCAAGTCCAGGGCGCGCCGCGCATAACGACCCTTGTAGCGCTTGGCGTCCGGCCAGATGGACATGAACTCCGCGCCGACGTTCCCCTCCCGCGCCGTTTCCAGGTCAAAGTGCCTGCCATCGGCGCGTGCGCCGCTGGCCAGATTGAACTGTTTGTTGAAGTACTGTGGCGTGTCGGCGTGAGTGTCCACGATCAGCGCCGAGAAATGGATGGCGCGCGCATCGGGGGCCGGTTTTTTCGGAGCGGTTTGCGCGGCAGGCGTCAATGCGATTAGGACAACGCTGAGAATTCCATAAATGCGTAGGGTCATAATAGGTCAGCTACGGAAGAGATCCAGAATTGCCTGCCGCATCACCTGGCCGCCAACCGACGCAATGGCGCGGGTCAGCGGGATATCTTTGGGGCAGGCTTCCACACAGTTCTGCGCGTAGGCGCAATCCGCGATTCCGCCGTCGCCCATCAGCGCCG
>JBOGLL010000009.1:0-6037 GCA_050746065.1 Terriglobales bacterium
GGCTTGATGGCCTATAACCGCAAGGGGAAGAGCGTCCAGTAGTCTCATGTCGGACAATCATCACAAGAAGGGCTACGCCTACAACACGACCCGCCAGACCTTCCTGGCACGCGAACTGCGTGTGGCCGATACCCACTGGAGCCGCCTGCGGGGCCTGATGGGCAGCTCTCACGAAAGCTTCTCCGCGGGACACGGATTGTGGATCGTTCCCTGCCACGGCGTTCACACCATGATGATGCGCTACACCATTGACGTGGTGTATCTGAACGAGCAGAACCTGGTGGTACAGATCGAGGAAAACGTGAAGCCCTGGCGCATGACTCCCATGAACATGGAGGCCATGACCGTCCTCGAGCTTCCCTCTCATACCGTCTGGAATACCGGCACCAAGGTGGGCGACCAGCTGGAGATGGTGCGTGAACGCAGCCAGCAGGCGGTGGCATGAAGGATGTGGCGCCCAAGCTACTGGTGGACTGGGAGCCGCGTTGGCAGGCGTTCACCAGCGCGCTGGGACCGGCGCTGCAGCGCACCCCCGATCTTCCTCTCCACATCGTTTCCGACTACCGCAGCGGCGCTCCCCATCTGCTGGTGCTCTGGGAAGACCCATGGGAAGGTTTCTGCGACCGGCTGAAGCCGGCGCTCTCGCGCTCCGCGCGGGCGCTCAAAACGGAATGTGATCCAGCACCACTCACGCGTCGCGGCGCCGCACTTTCGCTATTGGTCCATGCCACCGTCCTGCTGGCCATGCCCGTCCTTGCGCCCTGGGTGTTTCCGGCCGCGGGCAAGCTGGTGCTGCCCGAGTTCAGCTTTCCGCTTATCTACTATCCGCCCGTGGAGCCGCCGCCGCAGCGGGCTTCCGTGGGACGCCCCGCCACCCAAGAGGAGCTCGCTCGCGAGATGGCCCGCCGCAAGCGGGAACTGGAGCGTAAACTCCTGGAAACCAAACAGGAAAAAGGAAAACAGAAGAACACGGAAGAAACGCGTCAAGAGCCTCGGGGTTCCTATCCCGTGCAAGTGCAGCAGTCGCCCGATCTTCCGCAGATGGAAGATGTGGGTGGCGCCCAGGAAGGTCGTTCCGGGCGCTCAGGAGGGCGGGAAGCTTTTCACCCTACGCAAACCATCCGCGTGGCACGCGGGCCGCGCATGGTGGAGCGGGTGGTAGATGCGCCCAAGCTCAATCTGCCGCGCAGCAACCAGGCCGTCGCCAATCTGGTAGCCGTGGCGGCGGCGCCGCCCCCGCCACCTCCGCTGGAAGCTGCGGCCCTGGGACGCCGCTTGGTGTTGCCTCCCGAATTGCGCCCGGATGTGATCAGGCCGGCGGCGCAGAACCTGCGCCGCAGAAATCTGCCAGCCGTGCCGACCGTCGGCGGGCCGGCCGTGATTCCTCCGCCGCCTGACGTCGTGCCTGCCAAGGCGTCCGTGGCTGACCCTCGGCTGGTCGTGCCTGAACCCACCGTGGTTGAACCCACTCCTGCCAACGTGGGCCGCGATGTACGCAAGTTTGCTCTTGGCTCCGCCGGGGCCACGGTCGCGGAACTCGCTCCTGGATTCGAAGAAGGCTCGCCCTCGGGTACCCGCACTACCGGAGATGCCGACAACGGAGCGCCCGACGGCCGTCCCGACGGTGTGCGCGCAGCGGCGCAAGGCAATGGTACGGATCCCAATGGCGCCCCCAACGGCAATGTCGACGCCAGCGGCCTGGTGATTTCTACGCGCCCGGGCGACACGATAGGCGTTCCGGGCGGCGAAGCGGGATCGCTGGCCATGTCGCCTTCCGGCAGCGGCACAACCGGACTGGGAGGCTCCGGCGGCGGAACCGGCATCGGGGTGGGCACCGGCCCAGGCAGCGGCACCCATGGCGATGGCCCGGGAGGCGGGTCGTCGGGAATCGGGTTCGGCTCCGACCCCAACGCTCGCGGAGGAATTTCTCCTGGCCCCGGCCCGGGAGGGTCGGGCGGCGGAACATCGCGCACCGGACTCGCAGGGGTGACCATCCGCGGCGGCGTGGTGAACCTGCCCAGCTTCGCCACCGGCACCGCTCCAACGCCTCCGGGAAGAACTCCCGCGCAGCCTGGGCGGCGTGCTCCTGACCTGACCGTGGTGGCGACGACGCGCTCGGGCGGCGCGCTGAACGCCTACGGCCTGCTCAAGGGACCGCGCGTGTACACCATTTACATTCCCACGCGGCTGGGAACGGGCGTGATGCAGTTTTCCGAGCGGCCTTCGGACATTCGCGGCTTCCAGGCCGAACTCACCCCGCCCGAACCGCAACGCACGGACATTCCCGCGGGCACGCAGCGATCGCGCCTGGTGGTCTCCTGCGTCATGGACCGCTCCGGCGTGCTCACCAACTTCCGCATCCTGGAAGCCACCACCGCCGACCTGGCGTATAAGATGATCGCCGCCTTGAAAGAGTGGCGCTTCAAGCCCGTGCTGCGCGGCGAGGAAGTGATTGAGGTGGACGCAATCCTGGGATTCGCGGTGGGAACCAAGTAGCGGGTCCTGAAGGCCACGCTCCAACTCGTGGCGTCTGCACTCGAGTTGGCCAGCAGTTCCGGCCCGGCCGAGGGCGGCCGGGCTACACCTTCTTGATCCTGCGCGCCTGCCACGAGGTTCTTACGATCTGCATCGCATCCAGCAGCGCCACGCGCGCCGAGAGCTTGCTCTTCCCTGCCTCGCGCGCGGCGAACACGTACTCCACTTCTGTGACGCGAGTGACCGGGGCGCGCATCAGCACCTCCAGCAGGATCTTGAAACCCAGCGGCTTCAGTTCCGCGCCCTGAATCAGTTCGCGCCGCAGCGCGAAGCATCCGGAAAGCGGATCGCGCACGCCGGCGGCGGCGCGAGGCAGCGCGAGGCGCGTGATTGCGGTAGCCAGGCGCGAGCCCAAGCGTCGTAACAGGTTCCAGCGCGGGATGTTGCTGCCGGAAATGTAGCGGCTGGCGATGGCAACATCGGCGCCCTGGTCCAGCGCCGTCAGCAGGCGCGGGATCAGATCGGGAGGATGCTGGCCGTCGGCATCCATCACGGCGAGGATTTCGCCGCGTGCCGCCTTCCAGCCGGCCACCACCGCTGTCCCCAAGCCGCGTTCCACCTTTCGGTGCAGCGCGTTCACGCGGCCACCCCATCCGGCTGCCAGCTGGTCGGCGATGCCGCCGGTGCCATCGGGGCTGTTGTCATCCACGATGACGATCTCAAAGGAAACGCGCGCCGCGTCGAGCGCGTCCGTCAGCGCGCGCACCATGCGCTCGAGGTTCGCTGCCTCGTTGTAGGTAGGAAGGACGAGCGAGAGGCACGGGGGGTGGGGCGCGGCAGTTTCCATGGTGTCACGAAGTGGCGGGGGCCGCCGCCGAAACCGGCGTCTCCGCCGGACGCGGGCGCAGCAATACGGCGCCTGCGTAGAAGGCGATGGCCACAACCATCAGGTAGCGGAAGCCCAACAGCATGGAAGTGTACTCCGCCAGGCCGCCCAGCATGGCGCCGGCGATGTTGGCGCCGAAAGCCAGGTCCGGCGCCACCGTGCGGCGGAACGCGGCGGCGAAAATGATGCCCGCAAACAGAATGGGCAGGAACACCAGCACACACGAGCCCACCACCTGCGGCATGCGTCCCATGCCCAGGAACCAGTTCAGTGGAACCACGCAATTAAGCGCCAGGGCGGCGAACAGGGCGGCATAGTAGGGCCCCAGACGTGTAGGAGCAATGCGCAGCACATACAGGTTGGCCAGCAGGATCATGACCAGCACGGCAAAGAAGACGACGCTGTTGACCATCCACGTGCTGCCGAACAGCAGCGCCATCTGCACCACCGCCTTGGTCTCGATGAGCAGGAAGCCCGCACCCAGGAAAAACATCTGTGGATCGAAGCGCGTGACGACCGAAGCGGACGTGCGGGGCAGGAATACCATAATCAGCACCAGAGCCAGGGAGCCCATGATGGCCATCCCTCGCCAAGCTAGGCCCGGGATCATGGGGCGGCGCAGGTAGAGGAACGGCCACTCATCGGTGGCGCTCTGCATTTCCGCCGGCGGTATCAGCGTGGCCAACCCGAAGCGCAGCCAGGCTCCCGGATCGTTGCCGTCGCGCGGCTGCTGGAAGCCGGAGGCCGATTCCGGATGGGGCGAGCGTGTGCGGGGCAGCCAATACTCAGGCTGACGCTGGAAAGCATCGCGCAGGGCGGCGGTCTGGCCCGCGAGCAGCAGGGTGAAGCCGCCGCTGGAAGTTTCCTCCACCCGTTCGCGATACGGCATCACCATGATCAGGGGGCGCTCCCCGAACGTCTCTTCCACTCCCTGGGACAGGCGGGCGACAATCCAGCCTTGCCGGAAGTAGTTGTACATGGCGAACACTCCTCCGGGCTTGAGCAGCCGGCGCACGTCGGCGAAGGCCTCGCGCGTGAACAGATAGCTCTCCAGGCGAAGGTTGCTATAGCTGCTGTGCAAGACGAGCGAGTCCACCAGGGCGTAGATGATCAGGTCGTAGCGGCGGGTGGTGGAGCGCAGGAAATTGCGGCCATCGTCGAGGTGGACGGCGACACGCGAGTCGTCGTAGGGACGGTCGGTATGGTACTGGCGGCCGAGCCGCTGAATCACCGGATCGATCTCTACCGCGTCGACGCGGCGCGCCCCCCAGCGCAGCGCTTGGGCCACGTCGTTGCCGGAACCCGCGCCGATGATCAGGACGTCCTCGAAGGCCGGCCTGCCGGAGTCACGCTGCAGCAGGTGCGGCAGTGCGTAGGCGTGCGCGGGCACGCGGTCGTCGGCCGCAGGCGTCATCTGCTGGTGCCCGATCTGGTTCACCACAATCCACCGGTGCTCCAGGTTGTAATCAACGCGGTAATACGGCGACCAAAACACCACATCGGTGACCCGCCCCTGATCGCGATGTTCGCCGCTGCGCGCATTGGCCAGGAAAGCCGCCACCACGAGCAGCAAGACCCGCACTGCGAGTGGACGCGGTGCGCACCGCGCCCGCAGCAGCCAGCCCAGGCAAAGACCGGCGATCAGGAACCAGGCCAGCGGCGGCAGTTGCCACCAGGAGCAGGCGGCGAAGAAAACGATCCCGGCAAGGCTTCCTAGAATGTTGAGCGTATAGGCCTCCACACGTCCGGGAACGCGGTCGAGACAACGGCCCAGCTCCTGCCCTGGGCCCAGCATCACCAGCGCCAGCAGCAGGAAGAAGGTTCCCGCCAGGGCTTCGATCGGGATCACGAAGCGGGCCAGGTCGGGCACGTTGTATTCAGTCCCGAAGTAAACCAACTGGGGCGAGGCCTGGTTGCCCACGTCCACCACGCGTGCCACCGCGGACCGCGCGCTCTCCACCGCCTGTCCGGCGGCCAGCGCTAGCAGCAGCAGCACCGGCGTGGTCTTCAGATACGCGCGCGGGCGCCTGGCCGCCAGGCAGCCCACCGACATTCCCAAGAAGCAAGCCATCAGCACGGTGTTGGTGAAAAACGTCAGGTAGAGGACGTGCGCCGGGAACCAGCGGATGCAGGCCAACTCCAGGAAAAGAATCAGAAAGCTGACCAGGAAGAGATCGGCGCGCGCCCCCAGAGCGGGAGCGGTTGGCGAGAAGGAAGCGCTCGCAGTCGCTGAACTCAAGCTGCCCGATTCTGCCGCATCCCTGGGCATTCGGAAAGTGATTTTTTGCTGCCGGGTCGCGCGCGACCGAGGCGGCACGATCGTGGCTGCTTGCGCGCCTAGGGCGCAGCCGCTGGCGGCTGCACCAGGCGGTAGACCCGCAGGTCGCCCTCCTCGAACACCAGCATGCCGATCCTTGAAAGCTCCGTGTGAAAGGCGGTGACGTTAAAGGCCCATACGAAGTCGTAGTCTCGCTGGATGCGTTTCCAGTCTGGAGCTTCTCGGTAGACCATAGGGAGGTTGAACGGCGCGCTGGGATAGTAGGGCTGATAACGAAGGCGAAGGGGATGGACTCCGGGGTCATGAAAAAGGTAGGGAGAATACCATCCCTTGCGAATCACGCCGTAGGCCCAGAACTGGGAGTAGTTCTTGTGCGCTTGGCTGTCGCCCTTCCAGGC
>JBOGLL010000010.1:0-3189 GCA_050746065.1 Terriglobales bacterium
GCGGATTTTCCACCCAGCGAACGATGTAGTCGTAGTTGGCCTTCTCGCCCAGACGCGAGAAGTTGGCGGCAAAGTCGCCACCCTGCATCTCGCTGCCTTCGCCGATGGAGTGGCACGCCAGGCAGCCTCGCGTTTCCAGCAGCTCCTTGCCGCGAGTGGCATCACCCGGCTTCTGTGCGGGAATCGCATCACGCAGCGCCGTCTGCCACAGGTATGCCGAGATCGCCCGGATCTGCTCCTCGGTCAGGCGGAAGTTCGGCATCTTGGTGGTGGGACGGAAATCGGTAGGCTTGCGCAGCCATTCCGGGATCCAGTCGCGGCGCAGCTTCGCGCGGATGTCTTTCAGGTTGGGCCCCACCTTTTTCTGATCGCGCAGCACGCTCTTCATCTGCAAGTCCGCCTGCTCGATGCGGCCCTCGATGTTGCTCACGCCCACGCGCAGACCTTCGGCCTGCTGATACAGGCGGCGGGCTTCGGCGTCATCGGCAGCCTGGTCGGCCTGGCGGGTGACCTGCGCCGCCTGGCGCAGGTTCTCCTTCTTCTGCGATTCGAGCTGGCGGAGCTGCTGGTTCAGCGAGAGCAGCAGTTCCGGCTCGCGGTCGTAGCCTTCATAGCGATGGCAGCCCACGCAGCCGCGCTGCTGGAAGAGGTCTTTGCCTTCGTTGAGCACCTTGCCCATTTCCACGCCGCTGGCCAGGACCATGTCGCCGGCGTGGCACATCTGGCAGCCCGCTTCCACGTTCTCGCGGTAGAACATCGGCCACAGCCAGTACTTGTGGCGTCCGTGGCCCTTCACTACGCTCGACGTCGCGCGTCCGTTGCCGCCGTGGCAGGCGGCGCAGCCAAAGCGGTCGGGATTGTGGATGCGCAACAGCTCCGGATCCGGATGCCCTACGAACGCCCGCGCATATGCATCCGCCTGTTTGCCCGCCGACATCGACGCCAGGGTCAGCCTCACGGGTTCGCGCGCGCCCATGTGGCAGGACTCACAGCGGTCCACGATGTTGGCTTCGGCCACGTTAATCTGCCGGATCACCGGGTCCCAGGCGCCGATCTTCCGCCGCAGTCCTTCGATCTGGTCCGGTCCCAGGCTCACCATGCGCTCGGCTACGTAGGCTTTGAGTTTGGCTTCAATCTCTTTCTGCGGACGCGTGGCCTCGCCCAGTTCCAGGATCAGGCGCCCCTTCTCCGCTTTCATCTCGGTGTACTTCTCTTCCAGCTCCAGATAGGTGTAGACCGTTTCCTGCGTCTCACCCGGCAGCCGCACCTTGTGCCGCTTCTCCTTCTTGTATTCGTCGAGCGCCTGGCGCTTCTTGTCGCGCGACGGTCCCGGTTCCGTGGTCTCGACGATGTAGGTATCGGCGTCCACGCGTGCCTTGCCCACGGTGAACACTGCCTGGACCGCGGCCAGGCTTTCCTCCAGCTCGCGGAGTGCTTGCGCGAGTTCGGCGACGCGCGGCTTGGCCCGCTCCTGCGCCGCCTTGAGGGAATCGGCGAGCTGCTGGTATTCGGCGGCCTTCTTGATCTCCTGCTCGGACTGCGACGACTCCGTCTTCAGCGTTCCCAGAAAGGCGGTGTAGCGCTCCTTAAAGACCTGCTGATAGCGTTTCCAGGGGCGCGTCCCGTAGGCCTCGTCCCAGAGCGCCCACATCAGCGAGGCGATCAGCAGCACACAGGCGATGACGTAGTGCGGCGCCAGGGACTTGCTTACGACCGGGTCGTCCTGCGGGGTGTGCGGCTCAGCCACGCGGCCCTTCCTCTCCCTAAATGTTGAACCACGGTGTTACCCACACATACTTGATGTTGAACAGCAGTCGCACCGCCATCTTGAGGGGCAGCGAGATCATCAGCAGCATGAGCACCATCATGGTGTTGTACTGCAGGAAGCTCATGCGCTTGTAATCCTTGGGATTGGTCTTCAGGAACAGTTTGTGGACCAATCCCCCGAAAATGACGAAATACGCTCCCACCACCAGCGCTCCAAAAATCCCGATCCAGGGCTGCGACGTGATGCCCACGATCTCGTGCAGATCGCGGTTCACCTCGAAGATGATCTTGTTGTGGTCCCAGGTCTGCCCCGGCCAGAACCACATCCAGCCCGGCCCGCGGATGAACGTCCCGATGATGATGAACGTCACCCACAGCACGATGAACCCGAAACAGAACGTCAGGATGGCGAACTTGCGCTGCTTGAATGTGTAGTACCCCGAGCCCAGGGGGTTCGTGTCGATGTAGGGGATGGCCATCAGCCCCACGATGATCAGCGTCGGCATGACCACGCCCGCGATCCAGGGGTCGAAGTACACCAGCATTTCCTGCAGTCCCAGGAAGTACCAGGGCGCCTTGGCTGGGTTCATGGTCAGGTTGGGATTGGCGGGTTCCTCCAGCGGCGCGTTCAGCGTGATGGACCACACCATCAGCAGGACGGTGACGATGATCGCCGCCAGGAACTCCACGCGCAGCAGGAACGGCCACACGTGGATCTCCTTCTGCCATCCTGGTTGGAAAGGCCAGGTCTTGCGGTGGTGGGTCTTGGCGGCAGCCGCGTCGCCTTCCAATTGCTCGATGAGCCGATCATTGGCCCGCGCCTGCTTCCACGCCAGCCAGACGTAGAAGGCCATCAGCGGAATCATGCCCACGATGGGCACATTGTCCGGCGCCGAGCTGATCTCCCACAGTTGATGCCAATCCATGCTTACCTCTCGGTTCCGACGCGGCCATTCAGGTCGGCCGCTGACGTTCGGCTGGGTCCTGCGACGCCACAGCCCCGCAGGGGAGGAATAAGGTAGCCCAGGGCGTAAGCCCTGGGAATCGATGGCACAAAATAGCCGCCACGACCGATGCCGGAGCCCGCCACAGCGGGCGATGGCGGAGGAAGGGGCGAACGAGCCATCCTATTTCTTCTCCTTCACTTCACTCTCCAGCACCACCGGCGCCGGCCCGGAAATCCCGCCGTCCTTTCGCACGCGCCAGAAGTTGAGGCGCTTTGCGGGCGTGAGCGAGTCCGCTTCGCGGACGAAGCGGGAGCCCGCAGCCGAAATCCCGAGCGAAGCGAGGGATCCCTTGCCAGAATTCATTTCTTCTCCTTCACTTCACTTTCCAGCACCACCGGCGCCGGCCCGGAAATCCCACCATCTTTGCGCACGCGCCAGAAGTTGAGGCGCTTTGCGGGCGTGAGCGAGTCCGCTT
>JBOGLL010000011.1:0-4359 GCA_050746065.1 Terriglobales bacterium
ATATTGGGAAAGCTGCCGGGGCGGGGGTTGCAGGGCACGTCCATTTGCACGTGTTACCCCGCTGGACCGCCGACTCCAACTTCATGGCCTCCGTGAGCGAGACGCGGGTGTTGCCGGAAACGCTGGAGACGACGTGGGAACGGCTGAAAGAGGCATTGACGATTGAAGATTGATGATTGCCGATTGGTTGCCTTCTTCCATCGTCAATCTGAACTCATCAATCCTCAATCTCCCACCAGATCCTCCATCTCTTTTTCCCCAATCACCTTCACACCCAGCTCACGCGCTTTGTCGAGCTTGGACCCGGGGTCCGCGCCGGCGACCACGTAATCCGTTTTCTTGCTCACCGAGCCGGTCACCTTGCCGCCGGCGTCTTCGATCATGCTCTTTGCCTGGTCGCGCGAGTAGTTAGCCAGCGTGCCGGTGAGGACAAAGCTCTTCCCGGCGAGCTTCGTGCCGCGCTTTTTCTTTTCGGCTTCGAAACGAAGGCCAGCCTTGCGCAATCGCTCCACCAGATCACGGTTGCGCTTCTCGGCGAAGAAGGCGCGGATGCTCTCCGCCACGCGCGGGCCCACCTCGTTCACTTCCTGGAGCTGGTCGAGATCCGCTTCCATCAACGCGTCGAGTGAGCCGAAGTGGCTGGCGAGCAGTTCGGCGGTGCGCTCGCCCACGAAGCGGATGCCGAGGCCGTAGATCACGCGGTAAAGCGGCAACTTCTTCGAGGCTTCCACTTGATCGAGCACGTTCTGGGCGGACTTTTCTCCCATGCGCTCGAGCGCGACCAACCGGTCCTGGGCGAGGTCATAGATGTCGGCCACGCTCTTCACCAGGCCGCGCTCTACGAGCTGGTCCACCAGCGACTCGCCCATGCCTTCGATGTTCATCACCGAGCGGGCGGCGAAGTGGCGGATGGTTTCCTTGAGCTTAGCGGGACAGTTGGCGTTGATGCAGCGATGGTCGGCCTCGCCCTCCACGCGCACCACTTTGCCGCCGCATTCCGGGCAGCGCTCAGGCATGTGAAACTTCTTGTGGCCGCGAGGATGGGCCTTGTCTTCGACGATACCGGTGACCTTGGGGATCACGTCGCCGCCGCGCTCTACGGCGACCCAGTCGCCGATCTTCACTCCCAGGCGCTCGATCTCGTCCAGGTTGTGCAGCGTGGCGCGCGTGACCGTGGTCCCGCCGATGGAGACCGGCGCCAGCCAGGCCACGGGCGTGAGTTTGCCGGTGCGGCCGACCTGCACCTGGATGTCTTCCACCTGGGTCACGCCTCCGCGCGCGGCGTACTTGTAGGCGATGGCCCAGCGCGGCGCCTTGCCGGTAAAGCCCAGTTCCTCCTGCAAGGCGATGGAGTTCACTTTGACCACGATGCCGTCGATCTCGTAGGGCAGCGAGTCGCGATTTTCCTCCCACTTGCGGATGAACTTCAGCACTTCGCCGCTGTTGCGCGCGGTGCTGTGGTTGGGATTCACCTTGAAACCGGCGGCGGCCAGTGCTTCGAGCGCGTCAGAATGCTGATCGGGCCGGTTGCGGCCGTCCACCAGCAGGAAGTAGGAATAGAAGTCGAGACGCCGCTGCGCCACCACGTTGGGCTCGAGTGTGCGGATGGTGCCGGCGGCGGCGTTGCGCGGGTTAGCGAATTTCGCCAGGCCCTGCTGCTCGCGTTCCTCGTTCATGCGCTGGAACGCGGCCAGCGGCATGATGACCTCGCCGCGGACTTCGAAGTCCCGCGGCAGACCGGCTTTCTTGCGCGCGCCGGCGGAAATCGAAAGCGGCACGGAGCGGATGGTGCGTACGTTGGTGGTGACGTCCTCGCCGGTGGTTCCGTCGCCGCGGGTGATGCCACGTGCAAACTGGCCGTCGCGGTACCAGAGCGCCATGGACATGCCGTCCAGCTTGAGTTCGCAGGTGTAGTCCACGGCGGCGCGGCCGGAGAGCTGGCGCACGCGGCGTTCCCAGTCGAGCAGTTCCTCGTCGCTGTAGGCGTTGTCCAGCGAGAGCATGGGGCGCGAGTGCGGCACCTTGACGAAGCCTTCGCTGGGCTTGCCGCCTACGCGCTGCGTGGGCGAATCGGGGGTGACGAGGTCCGGATGCCCGGCCTCGAGCGCGCGCAGGTCCTTCACCATGCGGTCGAATTCGGCATCGGAAATCTCGGGAGCATCGCGCACAAAGTAGCGGTGCTCGTGGTAGCGGATCTTCTCGCGCAGGGCTTCGATTTTGCTCGCGGCGTCGCGCGCGGTCGCGGCCATGCGAGGGATTATACTGGCCAGCTTTCGAGCGCTGGAGGAAGCAAACCGTGATGAAACGTGCTGCGCTGATCTACAACCCGTCGTCGGGCACACGGCGCGAGCAGCGCGTGGCCGACGTGGAAGCCGCCGCAGCCGCGTTGCGAGAGGCCGGCATCGCTGCTGAAACCATTCCCACACACGGGCCAGGTACAGCGGCTGAACAGGCACGCGAAGCCGTTGCTGCGGGTTGCGACGCCATCCTGGCCTGTGGCGGGGACGGCACGCTGCACGAGGCCATGCAGGGCGTGCTCGCCTCAGCGAACGAAGCGGCGCTAGGGGTGATCCCGCTGGGCACGGGCAATGCGCTGGCCAACGATCTGGGGATCCCCTTGCGCCAGGCCGCGCGTGCGGCGCGGGCGCTGGCCCATGGGACGACGCGCCGCGTAGCGGTCGCCAGGATCGAGTACGAACGAGCCGACGGCTCGACGGATTCACGTTATTTCACGGTGATGGCGGGCGTGGGCCCGGATGCCCTCCTGCTCTACTCCATGAACCTCACCGCCAAGGGAACCATGGGCATGGGCGCGTACTACTGGCAGGCCGCCAAGCTGCTGACCTATGACTATCCCGAATTCGAGGTGGAGTACACGGATTCCGAATCGGGCGCGCACACCGTGCAACGCACGGCCGCGCTCATGGCGGTGCGTATTTCCTACTTTGGCGGAGCCTTGCGCCATCTCGCGCCGGGTGCCAGCCTGGAACGCGACGATATCCGCGTGATCCTGTTCCGGCGTCCTATCCACGGGCGCATCTTTCTTTATCTGCTGGGAACGCTGCTCGGCCGGCACTGGAACGTGCCGGGAGTGGATCTGGTCTACGCTCGCGAGATCCTGTGCCGGCCGCTCACGACTTCCGGCGATGCCCCGCGAAAGTCGCGAACTGCCAGGCTCTATGCGGAAGCTGACGGCGAGCTGCTCGGACGGTTGCCGGCGCGCTTCACCATCGAGCCCGGCCGCCTCACCCTGCTGGTACCGCGATCCAACCCGTAGAGACGTTGCTTGCAACGTCTCGTCATACAATCCTTAGGGGAGACCGAAAGCTTCTCTTGGAACCGCTCACTCACCTGCTCACCGGCGCCTGCATGAGCCGCGCCGGACTCAACCGCGCAACCTCGCTGGCCACGGCCGTCCTGGTGGTGAGTGCGGAAGTCCCCGACGTGGACGTGTTGATGCTTCTGGGCGGTCCGGTGGTGGGCTTTGCGCAGCATCGCGGATTCACGCACACGCTGGCGGGCGCGCCCTTCAACGCCGCCCTGGCGCTGGCCGTGGTGTACGGCGCACATCGCCTGCTGACGGCTGCAGGGCGCGTGCCGCGCACGCCTCCGCGGTGGAAGCTTCTATTCGTCTACGGAATGCTGGGCTCGCTGAGCCACACCCTGCTCGACTTCACCAACAGTTACGGCGTGCGTCCGTTTGCGCCCTTCTACAACCGCTGGTACTCGTGGGACATCGTGCACATCGTGGAGCCGCTGATCCTGATCGCGCTGATCGCCGGGCTGGCGTTGCCCTCGTTGTTCGCGCTGATCACCGAGGAAGTCACGTCGCACCGCGTGCAGCACCGCGGACGCGGCGGCGCCATCTTTGCGTTCATCTGCTTGGCGCTGATCTGGTTCGTGCGCGACTTCCAGCACCGCAAGGCCGTGGCGGCGCTCGACTCGCGCGTGTATCAGGGCGCTGAGCCGCTGCGGGTCTCCGCATTCCCTTATCCCATTGATCCCTTCCACTGGCATGGCGTGGTCGAGACCGAGACTTTCTACCAAACGCTGCCGGTGGATTCGCGCTCGCCGGACCTCGAGACAGACGACCTGGCCACACCCCGCTACAAGCCACAAGAAACGCCGGTGATCCAGGCAGCGAAGGAGTCTGACCTGGGGCGCGCGTACCTTGACTGGGCGCAGTATCCGGTGCTCGAGGTGGAGCCCATCGACGACGGCAAGGGCGGCTTCCTGGTGCGCTTCTACGATCTGCGGTACATGTATCCCGACCGCGAGACTCGACCGCTCGCTGCCAGCCTCGAGCTTGACGAGCGGATGAACGTAGTGGCGGAGGGTGTGGGGAGCAGGGTGAAGAGA
>JBOGLL010000012.1:0-3753 GCA_050746065.1 Terriglobales bacterium
TGGTTTCCGGCGCACCCACTCTTCGCTTCGAAGGCGGACCCGTTTCGTCCGCTACCTTCAGCGAGTCCGACGGCATTGCGGAACTGACCGTGCAGGGCGAGACCCCTCTGCTGGCAACTTCCCGCGATGACGGGCGCACGCTGGTGATCACCGCGGCGCCGTCCGCGCCGCAGTCCGCGGCGACCACTCCGGCACCCACACCGCCCGCCGAAGGACAGCCGGATGGATCCACCCCTGTGCCCGCGGTGGATGCGGCTGCCTCCACACCCAGCCCGGGCGGCCTGCCGCCTCCGGTTGCGCGGCAACGCTTCCTGGTGGTGGTAGACGCGAGTCACGGTGGCCCCGAGCGCGGCGCCTTGCTGAGCAAGGAGGTAGCGGAAAAGGACGTCACGCTGGCGCTGGCGCGCCGCCTGCGCAATGAACTCCAGATCCGCGGCGTGCAGACCATCATGGTGCGCGAGAACGACTCCGCCGTCGAACTCGACGAACGCGCCGTGCTCAGCAATACCTCGCACGCAGCCGTGTACGTCACGCTGCACGCGGCGGCGTTGGGACGCGGTGTGCGCGTCTACACTTCGCTGCTGGCGCCGGCGGAGGCGGACGCGGCTGCGTTTCTTCCCTGGGAGAGCGGGCAGGCCCCGCACGTCGAGGCCAGCCGCGCGCTCTCCGGCGCCGTGGCCGCCGAACTGGGGAAGCGCCGCATCACCGCCGCCTCGCTCTCCGCGTCCGTGCGCCCGTTGAACAACGTAACCGCCATGGCCATCGCCGTGGAGGTAGCGCCGCCCTCGAGCGATGTGCGATCCATTAACTCGCCCGGCTACCAGCAGCAGGTGACGGCCGCCGTCGCGGCGGCGGTCTGGCAGGCGCGCCTGCAACTGGAGCCTAGGCCATGATCCCGCGCCACCTGCAGATTGCCTTCGCGCTGTTGCTCGGCGGCGCCGTGCTGCTGGGCCTGAACATCCTGCGCCTCAAGCACAACGAAGAAGAGATGGCGCGCGAGGCCTCCTATACCCGCCCGGTGAAACCGCCGGTGCAGGGCACGCCGCACAACGTGACCCTGGTGATTGCCTACGACGAAGAAGGCGCGCTGCGCTCGCAGAGTCAGACCGTGACGCTGCCCCACGAGCCCAGCGCCCGTGACCGGGAAGTGCTGCGCGCGCTGTTCGCTCACTATGTGGAGCGTCCATCGCCGCATCCTATCGACCCCGGTTCCGATGTCCGCGACGTTTATTATGTGGGCAACGACTTGGCCGTGATCGATACCACCGCCGCCTTTGCCGAAGGCCACCGCTCGGGAATCCTGGTGGAGTCGCTGACCGTGGTGTCGATCGTCGAGACCCTGGCTGCCAACCATCCCGGCGTGACCCGCGTGAAGATCCTGGTGGACGGGCGGGAGCGCGACACGCTCGCCGGACATGCCGACCTGATGGCCATCTACGATGTCAGCCGCGTCCGCGGCATGGTGGAGCGCGTGCGATGACAGGCCGGCGCGCGACCATCGGCGTGTTTGACTCGGGCGTGGGCGGACTCACCGTAATGAAGGAATTGGCAGCCCATTTCCCTGAAGCCGACTACCTCTACTTCGGCGATACCGCTCGCCTGCCTTATGGAACTAAATCCGCGGCCACCGTCGGGCGTTACGCCGCGTCGAGCGCGCGCTTTCTCGAGCAACACGGCGTGGAACTTCTGGTTGTGGCCTGCAATACCGCCAGCGCCCTGGCCCTCGATGCTATTCGCGCTGAGGTGCGCATCCCCGTGCTGGGCGTGATCGAGCCCGGAGCCGATCGCGCTTCCGAGGTCAGCAAGACGCGCAGCGCCGTGGTGATCGCCACCGAAGCCACTATCGCCAGCCATGCTTACCTGCATGCGCTCAGGGCCCGCAACATGGCCTGCCGTGAAAAGGCCTGCCCGCTGCTGGTCCCGCTGATCGAAGAAGGATGGACCGAGCATCCGGTCACCGAGCAGGTGGCGCGCATCTATCTGGATGAGGCCTTTGCCGGCGCTCGTGCCGGGAGCGATGCCGGGAAGGCCGCGCCCGATGTGCTTCTGCTCGGCTGCACGCACTATCCGCTGCTGCGACGGCTGCTCCATCGCCTGGCTCCGCGCGAGGTCACCCTGGTCGATTCGGCCGAATCCACCGCCGCGGTCGTGGCCCAGAAGTTGAAGCTGGAGCCCCTGCCGCCTCCTTCCCCGGGCGAAGAGCGCCGCATCGTCCCCCGCCTACAGTGCTTTGCTACGGATTCTGTGGAAAAGTTCCGCCGCCTGGGTGAACGCTTCCTCGGACACGAGGTGGAGCGCGTGAACCATGTGGACCTGGAGTGATGGTAATTTGTGATTTGTAATTTGTGATTTGTAATTTGTAATTTGTGATTTGCGAGTCATGACGCCTGCGGCACAGGGAGGAAATCGCAAATCACCAATCACAAATCACAAATCAACTGCTACCATCTACATCCCATGAAGAGACTCGCTTCCGTCCTTCTCATCTTCTTCTCGATCACGCTCCTCGCCCAGAAGGGCAGCCGGCCTTCCCAGGCCGAGCTGGAAAAGATGGCGGCGCGCTTTGCCCCCACCGAGCTGAATGTGGATACCTCTTCGCTGTCCGCCGGTGACCGCAAGGCACTGGTCAAGCTCATCCAGGCGGCGCGCATCATGGACGACCTCCAGCTCGAGCAGCTCTGGAGCGGCAACCACGCACTGCTGGCGAAGCTGAAGAAGGACCGCACGCCCCTCGGGCGCACGCGCCTGCGCTACTTCTGGATCAACAAGGGCCCCTGGTCGGAACTCGATGAGCATCGCACCTTCGTGCCCGGCGCTCCTGACCACCGGCCGGAGGGCGGCAACTTCTATCCGCCCGACGCCGGCAAGGAAGATCTGGAAAAGTGGATGAATTCCTTGCCAGAGGCGGAAAAGAACCAGGCGCAGGGCTTTTTCACCGTGGTGCGGCGCGATGCCAGGGGCAAGCTCGTCCTGCTTCCTTACAGCAAGGAATATGCGTCTCGCCTCAAACAGGCCGCGCTGTTGCTGCGCCAGGCTGCGGCCGCAACCGACAACGCGTCGCTGAAGAAATTCCTCACGCTGCGCGCTGACGCTTTCCTCTCTAACGATTACTTCGACAGCGACGTGGCCTGGATGGACCTGGACTCGCCGCTCGACGTCACCATCGGCCCCTACGAGACTTACAACGACGAACTCTTCGGCTACAAGGCGTGCTTTGAGGCCTACGTGAACCTACGCGATGAGCAGGAGACGAAGAGGCTGGCGTTCTTTGCCAAGCACCTCCAGTCCATCGAAGACAATCTGCCCATCCCGGCCGAGCACCGCAATCCGAAAATCGGCGGGCTGGCGCCCATCGTGGTCGTGAACCAGGTGTTCTCCGCGGGCGACGGCAATCAGGGCGTAGCCACCGCCGCTTATAACCTTCCCAATGATGAGCGAGTGGTAGCGCAGAAGGGCTCGAAGCGCATCCTGCTGAAAAACATCCAACAGGCAAAGTTCCAGAAGACGCTGGCGCCCATTTCACGCGTGGTGCTCTCCGCCGGCGACCAGAAGCACCTGGACTTCGACGCGTTCTTCACGCACATCCTGGCGCACGAGATCACGCATGGCCTGGGCCCGCAGCAGATCAAGGTAGGCGGACGGGACACTTCCGTCCGGCAGGAACTCAAAGAACATCACGGTTCCATCGAGGAAGCCAAGGCCGACGTCACCGGTTTGTTCTCGCTGCAATACCTGATGGACAAAGGGCTGCTC
>JBOGLL010000013.1:0-5390 GCA_050746065.1 Terriglobales bacterium
GACGAAGTGGACGATCTCCAGGCGGTCGCCTTCGGCCAGTTGTACTTCGGCCCAGGCGTCGCGGGAGACGATCTCGCGGTTGCGTTCGATGGCGATGCGGTCGCCCTTCATCCCCAGATGAGCCACCAGCGCAGTGAGGGTAAGGCCGTCAGGAAGGGCGCGGGGTTCGCCGTTGATGGTGAGAGTCACAAGGACAGTTTCCAGTTTTCAGTTTCGGGTTTCAAGTGCCGGCCGCCAGTCGCCACGGCATGGCGCTTGGAAGGGGAGCGGAGGGCTGAAAGCTGACGGCTGGCTTAGGTTGTCTTCTTCAGGCGGAACTTGCGGGTGGCAGACTTGCCCGCGTGCGAAGCCTGAACCAACACGGCGGCTTCGACAAGTGCGTTTTCGTCGAGGAACATCTTCATTTCGCCGTGGCCGGTGGAGTCGGTAGAAGCCTGGGAATAGATGGGAGCGTCGCCGGCGATGGCCAGACGGGCAGTGAGCCGGGCGCCTTCGACGGGAGCACCCGAGTCGGAAACCAGGAACCTCATGACCACCGTGTTCTCCGCGTACACGGAGTCGGAGTTCACCCAGCGCAGGGCCAAGCCTGCGCCGCCTACATCCTGGATTTCCTGATCATGGCCCACGATTTCGTTCACCCTTCCTTCCCGGACGGCAGCCAGCACCATGCGGTGCTGGTCCTTCAGCATTTCGTGCATGTGGGCTTCTTCGAAGTCCGGCTTCAGCACCGCCTGGGCATACGAAGTGGCGCGTTTGCCGATGCACTGCCCCTTAACGAAGACCTGGGTCTGGAGGAGAAGGTCCTTTTTCCGCGCCTCACTCTGCACGTGGTAGACGGTGTCGCCATACTTTACGTCGGTGTTGAAGCCGAAGATCATCGTTCCCGCGCCGCGAAGACTGTGCGCGCTCGCGCCGTCCCGGCAACCGCTCCGGCCGCCTGCTTGACACTCCCCAGAGCGAACTCTATATTCGGGTGTTTGGCAACCTGAGTCGGCGCGCATTATATACACGCAATCCCATGCCGGACAACTACTTCGCCCGCTACCTGCCGCTCCTGCTGCACTTCCTGGTAGCGGCGGCGCTGGCCGCCGCCATGGTGAGCCTGTCTGCCATCTTCGGGTACCGGCGCCCAAACCCCGTCAAGTCCCAGGCTTATGAGTGCGGCATCACCCCGACGGGCGACGCCCGCGCCCGCTTTTCGGTGAAGTTCTACCTGGTGGCTATGCTGTTCATCCTGTTCGACGTGGAAGTTGTGTTCCTCTTTCCCTGGGCGGTCATCTTCCGCGAGCTGGGCATGTTCGGATTCTGGGAGATGCTGGTGTACCTGGGCATCGTGCTGGCCGGCTTCTTTTACATCTGGAAAAAAGGCGTGCTCGATTGGGGCGGAGCGGAAAGAGACCAGGTCTAGAACGTGTCCGCCGGCGCCGCCATCACCGACCTGGAGGAGCTCAAGTCCCGGCCGCCCCTGGCCCGGCTGCTGGCCTGGAAGCGGGAGGCCGTGCAGGGAGCCAAGCTCGACCGCGGCGAACTGAGCATCTGGGTGGACGCGCCTGCCATCCGCGAAGCCTGCGATCTGCTGCGGACCGACGCCGAGCTGAAGGTCAATTTTCTCTCCGACCTGACCTGCGTGGACTGGTATCCGCGTGAGCCGCGCTTCGAGGTGGTGTATCACCTGCTTTCCATCCCGCGGCGGGAGCGCGTCCGGCTGAAGGTGCGCCTTGCCGGCGGCGATGCTGTGGTGGAGTCGGTGACATCCGTCTGGCCCTCCGCCAATTTCTTCGAGCGCGAGGTGTTTGACCTCTTCGGGATTCATTTCCTCGGTCATCCCGACTTGCGGCGGTTGATGATGCCGGACGATTGGGAAGGACATCCGCTGCGCAAGGACTATCCCGTGGAGGGGTACCGCTGATGGGCTCGCCCTCCTACACCGCCACGCTCGAAGCGGGACACGAAGGCACCATGATCCTCAACATGGGGCCGCAACACCCTTCCACCCACGGCGTGCTGCGCCTGCTGCTGGAGATTGATGGCGAAAACGTCATGCGCATCGTTCCTGACATCGGCTACCTGCACACGGGCATCGAGAAGACCTGCGAGGCCAAGTTCTACCAGCAGGTGGTGGTGCTTACGGACCGCATTGACTATCTCTGCCCCATGACCAACAACCTGTGCTACGTGCTGGCCGTGGAAAAACTCCTCGGGCTGGAGATCCCACCACGCGCGCAGTGGGTGCGGGTGCTGCTGAACGAGCTCACGCGCATCAACTCCCATCTGGTATGGCTGGGGACGCACGCACTCGACATCGGCGCCATGTCCGTTTTCCTGTACTGCTTCCGGGAGCGTGAGGACATTCTGCGCATCTTCGAGCAGGTCAGCGGCCAGCGCATGATGACGTCGTACTTCCGTGTGGGAGGGCTGGCCCTGGAGCCTCCGCTGGACTTCTTCGATCGCGTGCGCAGGTTCGCGGAGATCTTCCCTTCCCGCGTGGATGAGTATGAAGACCTGCTCACCGGCAACCGCATCTGGCTGGGGCGCACTAAGGGCGTGGCGCATCTTTCCGCCGACGACGCGATCGCACTGGGCGTTACCGGGCCGGCGCTACGCGCCAGCGGTGTGGATATTGACCTGCGCCGGGACATGCCCTACTCGAGCTATGACAAGTTCCAGTTCAAGGTGCCGGTCTCGCAGGATGGCGACGTGTTTGCCCGATACATCCTGCGGGTGCAGGAAATGCGCGAGTCCATCGGAATGGTGAAGCAGGCGCTCGAGGGCATGCCTTCAGGACCGGTGAAGGCCGCGGCCGCGAAGGTAGTCTTGCCCGACCGCGAGAAGATGAAGACGCAAATGGAGGCGCTCATCTACCACTTCAAGATCGTCACCGAAGGATTCGCGGTTCCTGCGGGTGAGGTCTATCAGGCCATCGAGTCGCCGCGCGGCGAGATGGGCTATTACGTGGTTTCCGACGGCACGGCCAAACCCTACCGCGTGCATATGCGCTCACCCTCGTTCGCCAACCTGCAGGCGCTGCCCAAGATGTGCGAAGGCAAGCTGATTGCGGACGTGGTAGCAGCGATTGGAAGCATAGATATTGTGTTGGGAGAGATAGATCGTTGATTGCCGAATTGCGGAACTGCGGAATTGCGGAATTGGGGCTAGATTGGACGGTTCGAACAGCAAATCCGGCGAACTGAAGGCGCGGACTAAGACTTTTGCGATCCGCATTGTACGTCTGTTTCAGGCTCTGCCCGGCAGGTCGGACGCGCAGGTCTTGGGAAAGCAGGTCCTAAGGTCGGGAAAGTCGGTTGCGGCGAACTATCGAGCAGCCTGTAGGGCGCGGTCAAAACCCGAATTCATTGCCAAGATAGGCGTAGTGGCTGAAGAGGCCGATGAAACAGTTCTATGGCTTGAACTATTAGGGGAGGCTGGATTGCTACCGCCACGGCGGCTTGAACCGTTACTCAAGGAGGCGCACGAGCTGACGGCGATCTTTACCGCGTCACAGAACACAGCACGCAAGAATCGTTAGACAATTCCGCACTTCGGCAGTTCGGCAATTTCGCAATGGCAATCTCGGAACAACTCGACCACTTCTTCGACGAGAAGATGAAGGAATACCCAACGCGCCGGTCGTTCCTTGTCCCCATGCTGCTCTACACGCAGGACGAACTCGGTTATCTCTCTGACGAGGCCATCGCGCACATCGCGAAGAAGGTTGATCTGACCGAACTCGAAGTGCGCAATGTGATCAGCTACTACAGCATGCTCACCACCCATCCGCGCGGAAAGTACAACGTGCAGGTGTGCACCAACATCAGTTGCATGCTGCGCGGAGCGGATGAGGTTTTTGAGCACTGCAAACGGAGACTCGGAATCGGACACACGCAAACGACAGCAGACGGAATGTTCACGCTCGAGGAAGTGGAATGCATTGGGGCTTGCAGTTGGGGTCCGGCGATGCAGGTGGGGTACGAGTTCCACGAGAACCTCACGGCGCAGAAGATAGATGAGGTGCTGGACAAATACAAACCGATTGGTAATTTGTAATTGGTAATTTGTAATTTTCCGGAGCTTGCTAATGGACGCCTCCCCAGATGCATTGCGCGTGAGAACAAAGGCGTTTGGCCTGCGCATCATTCGATTGTTCCGTGCACTGCCGCGGAGCCCGGAGGCACAGATCATCGGGAAGCAGTTGTTGCGCTGTGGAACCTCGGTAGGTGCGAATTACCGGGCAGCGTGTCGAGGAAGATCCCGGCAGGAGTTTGTGGCCAAGCTGGGCATCGTTGTGGAGGAGGCGGATGAAGCGATCTATTGGCTGGAAATGCTAGTGGACGCGGGAATCGTTCCGGCGAAGCGGCTGAAGGAATTGCTTGCCGAAGCTCATGAGCTCACCGCTATTTTCACGGCGGCACAGCACACGTCGCGTCGGCGCTAGCAAATTGCAAATTACCAATTACCAATTACAAATGGCCTTTCTCGTCTCCCATCCCGACGAAGTCAAGGTGGTCTCGAAGCGCTTTGGCAAAGGTGCGTCTGAGCTCGGCCGCTACCTGGAGCTGGATGGCTACAAGGCCCTGCAGAAAGCGCTGGCTATGACGCCGGAGGCGATCATCGAGGAGATGAAGGTCTCCAACCTGCGCGGGCGCGGAGGCGCGGGCTTTCCCACGGGAATGAAGTGGTCGTTTGTGCCCAAGGAATCAGCCAAGCCCAAATACGTGCTGTGCAACGGTGACGAGAGCGAACCCGGCACCTGCAAGGACCGCCTGATCCTCGAGCACGACCCCCACTCGGTGATCGAGGGTGTGATGATCGCCGCGCTGGCGGTGGGCGCGAAGTCCGGCTACATCTACATCCGGGGCGAGTATCGCTATCTGGTCAACATCCTGCGCAAGGCCCTGGAGGATGCGCGCGCACGCGGATTCATCGGCAAGAACATCTTCGGCAGCGGCCGCGACCTGGAGGTTTACTGGCACACAGGCGCGGGCGCGTACGAGGTCGGCGAGGAGTCGGCACTGATGGAGTCGCTGGAGGGTAAGCGCGGCATTCCCCGCATACGGCCTCCCTTTCCCGCTGTCGTCGGCCTGTGGGGCGGACCTACGGTCATTAATAACGTCGAGACCCTGGCTGCGGTGCCGCACGTGATCCTGGGCGGCGGCAGGTGGTTTGCCGACCTGGGACCACCCAAGAACGGAGGCACGCGCTTGTTCTGCCTGAGCGGGCACGTGGAGTGCCCGGGCGTCTACGAGCTGCCGTTGGGCTACAACCTGAAGAAGATGATTTACGAAGTCGGAGGCGGCATCCGCGGCGGCAAGAAGCTCAAGGCGGTCGTGCCCGGAGGTTCGTCCACTCCGCTGCTCACCGCCGACGAAATCGACCTGAACATGGACTTCGAC
>JBOGLL010000014.1:0-8463 GCA_050746065.1 Terriglobales bacterium
GAAGGTGGGCTACTTCGGCGACCTGCCTATGTGGGTGCCGGCGTCGCAGTCGGGGATGTTCCAAGTGAACAACCGGCGCGCGCTGGACACCGGGCTGAAGTTCCGTCCGCTGGCGGACACCATCCGCGACGCCCTGGCCTGGTTCGCGGAGTCTCGCCCGCCGGACTATGACTTCCCGCGCGGCTTCGGCCTTACCCGCGAACGGGAAAAGCAGTTGCTGACGGCGTGGAAGAGCCGGAAAACGTAGTCTTGTAATTCCGAGCGAGTGCGAAGAAGCGGAGCGACCGAGCCGAGTCGAGGAATCCCTACACAAGCAGACCGATTGGCAAGAGGGATTCCTCGACTCGCCTCCCTCGCTGTGCTCAGTCGGACTCGCTCGGAATGACCTATCAGGAAGGCCTTACGCTTTGACCACTTTGCCGCTGCGCAGGCAGGAGGTGCAGACGCGCAGCTTGCGGGCGGAGCCCATTACGCGGGCGCGCACCGGGCGCAGGTTCACGTTCCAGCGCCGCTTGCTCACGTTGTGAGCGTGGCTGATGTTGTTGCCGAAGCGCGGCCCTTTGCCGCAGACATCACAAACTCTCGCCATACATGCTCCCAAATGAGGACTGAGGAATCTATTGATTCTAACAGAGCATGGCCGCGAACGACGAGTAGGGCTGGGGTCCGGCGGCCGGGACGGCGGCACGCGGGGCATTGACTCCCCGGTTTCGGGGGAACGCGGATTCCGGTCTTCTCCGCCGCATTGCTGGGCTATAGTGGCTGGCAGCGAGCCGATCCTCTCGGTTATGAGTGCTTCAAAGTCCAAACTCACCAAGGGTGTCGCGGTAATGCTGAGCATCGCCGCGGGACTAATCGGCGTGATTGTGTTTTCCTTCCTGCTGGTGTTCGGCGCCAGGGACAAAGCAGCGGCCGCAGCCCTGGGAGAACGGCCGTACTGGCACTTCCTGGCCGCGGCGGCCGGCGTCTTTGCGGTAACCGGCGGCGGAATCTTGGTCACCCTGCTCACCTACCTGAAGGGCCGGACGAAGAAGAAGGCAAAAGAAGAAGAGACCGCGGAGATCACCTCGCCCGCGCACCAGCCTGACCAGCCGCAAGAAAAGTCTGCGTCGTAAGTTGCGAGTACCGAGTGCCGAGTACCGAGTTGCGAGTGACAGCGGGCGTGTTCCGTCTCCCCCACCGCGGCCTGAACCCACCCTCAAGGCCCAGTCAACAGCGATCGTAGCTTGAACTCGGAACTCGGTACTCGCAACTCGGTACTCGCAACTCGCTCGTGCGATACTGAATTCATGCCGCGCGTGGCTGATCCCAAGTCTGTGGAAGTGAACGTCACCACGGGCACGGGCGTGGAGATCGAATGGCGGGACGGCCACCACTCCAGCTACAGCTTCCAATTCCTGCGCGATGCCTGTCCCTGCGCCCTGTGCGACGATGAACGCAACCGCGACGGTCGCGACCCGGGCGAGCCTCCGCGGGCGGCTGCGGGAGCCCTTCCCATGTACCGCGAGCCGGCGCGTCCGCTGGAAACCGAGCCGGTGGGAAAATACGCCCTGCGCTTCACCTGGAACGACGGCCACCAGCACGGCATTTATTCCTGGCAGTTTCTGCGTGATTTGTGTTCGTGTGCGGAATGCAAGCAGAAGCCTGCAGAAGAGGCGGGTCCTGCTCCGATGATTTCGACCCGCCCGGCGGCCCCCAAGGAGAAGGCCTAGCGTGGGGCTGCTCGACGATCTGAACCCGCAGCAGCGCGCAGCCGTCGAGGGTGTCGAAGGCCCGCTGCTCATCCTGGCGGGCGCGGGCAGCGGGAAAACGCGCGTCATTACCTACCGCATCGCCCACTTGATCGAGAACCTGGGCGTTGAGCCGGACGCGATCCTGGCCGTCACTTTCACCAACAAAGCCGCCGCGGAAATGGCGGAGCGCGTGGAAAAGCTGGCCGGAACCCGCACCTTGGCCCGTCCTCTGATTTCCACCTTCCATTCGTTCTGCGTTCGGGTGCTGCGGCGCGACATTGAGGCGCTCAACGCCGGCTACCGTCGCGATTTCGCCATCTACGATGAGGACGACCAGCAATCGACCGTGAAGGCGGCGATGAAGCAGCTTGGCCTTGACGCCAAGCAGACGCCGCCGCGCGGTGTGCTGTCACGCATTTCCTGGGCGAAGAACCATATGCACGATCCGCAGGATGTGCTGCGCGAGGGTCCGGATGCGCAGGCGGAGCGCCTGGCACTGGTATACAAGAGCTATCGCGAACAGTTGCACAAGGCCAATGCGCTCGACTTCGACGACTTGCTTCTTTTCGCCGAGCGCCTGCTGCGCGAAGTGGGCGATGTGCGGGAGCGTTATCACCGCCGCTTTCGCTACCTGCTGATCGACGAATATCAAGACACCAACCGCCCGCAGTACGAACTGATGCGCCTGCTGGCTGGAGAGCGCCACAACGTTTGCGTGGTGGGTGATGAGGACCAGAGCATCTACTCGTGGCGGGGCGCCGACATCCACAACATCCTGGACTTTGAGCAGCACTTCCCCGAAGCACGCGTGATCCGCCTGGAGCAGAACTACCGCTCGACGCAGAACATCCTGGCAGCGGCCTCGGCAGTCGTGGCAAACAATCTCAAACGCAAAGGCAAGACGCTGTGGACGTCGCGCGCCGGTGGAGCTCGGCTGGGTTATTACGAAGCGCCCGACGGCGAGAATGAAGCGCTGTTCGTGGCCGACTCCATCGCTCGCTACTTCCGCCAGGCAGCGGAACGCGGCGAGGCCGAGCCACGAGCCGCTGTGCTGTACCGCATCAACGCACAGTCGCGTCTGGTCGAGGAAGCGCTGCGCCGTTACCAGATCGCCTACCAGGTGGTGGGAGGCTTTTCGTTCTACGAACGCGCCGAAGTGAAGGACCTGGTGGCCTACCTGCGGCTCATCCACAACCTCGACGACTCCATCGCGCTGCTGCGCGTGATCAACACGCCGGCGCGCGGCATCGGCGATTCCACGGTCGAGACCCTGGAGCGGCTGGCGCTGGAGACTGGCGCCTCGCTGTGGAGCGCGTTGTGCCAGGCGGTGGACCAGCGGTTGGTGCCGCCGCGCGCTGCGCGGGCCCTCGCCGGTTTCAGGGAGCTGATTGAGGATGCGCGGGCGATGATGGCGGGCGTGAAGTTCGCCGCTGACGCGGCGATGGACGGGCGAGGGCGCCCGTCCCCACACGGACAGTGCCGCTTCGAGCAGACGCCTCCATCTCAAAACCAAGACGCGGGCGAGACCGGCAGCGCTACTTTGCCCGAGTTGCTCAAATTGCTGATTGACCGCACCAAGTACATCGACCTGCTCGAGGCCGAGGGAACGCCGGAAGCGCTCTCGCGCATCGAGAACCTGCGCGAGCTGGTGAATGCGGCCATGGACGCGCGCAGTCGCGGCGAAACGCTGGGAGAGTTCCTCGACCACGCGGCACTGGTCAGCGATACCGATACCTACGACGCGCATTCTCAGGTCACGCTGCTGACGCTGCATTCCGCCAAGGGCCTGGAGTTCCCCGTGGTGTTCCTGATGGGCATGGAGGAGGGCCTGTTTCCGCACTCGCGCACCCTGCTCCACGAAGAGATGCTGGAGGAGGAACGCCGCCTCTGCTACGTGGGCATGACGCGCGCCATGGACTCGCTGGTGCTGACGCGCGCCGTCTATCGGCGCCGCTACGGAAATGAGTCGCCTGAGCCGTCGCTGCCCTCGCGTTTTCTCGAAGAGGTTCCGGCCAGTCTGCTCGAAGACCTGGGATCACCGCGTCGTGTGGGGCGGCCGTCCTCGGCCGCCCACTACGAGCGCCCGGCCGAGGGCGGGCGGGCTACACAAGCGCGCTCAGACTCAGGCGCGCATTACGACTACGAGTACTCGCAGGAGGTGGCAGACGCGGACTCGCCCCGCCCTGGTCGTCGCCGTACCTCCTACGCCGGCAGGACCTACAACTCAATGGGAGACATCTCGCAGTTCTTTCAGGCGCGCGGGAAGAAGTTTCCGACTTCCAACCCGCCCAAAACATCGCCGGCCGTGCCGGCAGGGCGACGGGGGTTTCGTCCCGGGCAGAAGGTGCGCCATCCCAAGTATGGGGAAGGTGTGGTGTTCGACCGCGAAGGAGAAGGTGAAGACGCGCGGATTACGGTACAATTTCCCGGCTTCGGTCGAAAGAAGCTGGTGGAAAAGTACGCCAACCTGGAAAGGGCATAGGACTCATCCATGAAGACGACGTCGTTAAGCCGGGAAGAACGCAAGAAGAAGAAGCGCGACGCGCGCAAGAAGCGCAAGGCAGAACATCCTAAGCCCAAGCGCGACTATGATCGCGGTTCGAAGAAGCGCAAGATGAAGAAGATGGCGCGCGGCACGGCGAAACGGTAAGCACAGTCGTCAGTCGGCAGTCGCCAGTCGTTAGCGGCTGGCGACTGTTTCGTGCTGACGACTGGCAACTGCCGACTGACGACTGAAAATGCCCAACCAACTTTTCGCCCGCAAGTCGATTGACAAGTTGCTATCGGATGCCGCGCATCCCGACCGCAGCCTGAAAAAGACCCTGGGGCCATGGTCCCTCACAGCCCTGGGCATCGGCGCGGTGATCGGCTCGGGCATCTTCACCGTCGTAGGGACAGCCATCGCCGGCCAGACCTTTAAGGCCGAGTCCATCCTGCACGCGCCCCTGCTCGAGTACCTGATCCATCAGTCGCCCACCTTCGGACGGCCGGGCGCCGGGCCGGCCATCGCCCTTTCCTTCGCGCTGGTGGCCATGGTGTGCGCGTTCACGGCGTTGTGCTACGCGGAGCTGGCTTCCATGATTCCCATCGCCGGCAGCGCCTACACCTACACCTACGCCACCATGGGCGAGCTCATCGCCTGGATCATCGGCTGGGACCTGATCCTCGAGTATGCAGTCAGCAACATGGCGGTGAGTGTGGGTTTCGCGGCCCACCTGCTCGACCTGTTCAATTGGTTCGGCATCGACCCGCCCATGCGCTGGATCTCGCCTGCCTACCTGCCCAGCGGCATGACCGACTGGCAAGGGCAGGAGATCTTCGCCCACGGCTGGCATTTCGGCTTCAACATCCCCGCGTTTCTGGTGGTCATGGTCCTGACGGTGGTGCTGGTGCGCGGCATCCGGGAATCGGCCGAGACCAACAACGTGATGGTGATCCTGAAGATCGCCGCCATCCTGGCGTTTGTGATGGCGGGCGCCGCTTACGTGAATCCGAATCACTGGCGTCCTTTCGCTCCCAACGGATGGTCGGGCGTGCTTACCGGAGGGGCCATCATTTTCTTTACCTATATCGGCTTCGACTCAGTTTCGACCGCCGCCGAGGAGGCCAAGAACCCGAAGCGCGATCTGCCCATCGGCATCATCGCCACGCTGATCATCTGCACGCTGCTCTATGTGGCCGTGGTCGTCGTGCTCACCGGGCTGGTGCCGTGGCAGTCCCTCGAAGGCGACGCCGCGCCCGTGGTCAACACACTCAGGAAGCTGAATTTCACCTGGGTGCGGCTGGCGGTGTTGTTCGGCGCGATGATGGGCATGATCTCGTCACTGCTGGTGTTTCAGCTTGGACAGGCGCGGGTGTGGTTTGCCATGTCGCGGGATGGTCTGTTACCGAAGGTCTTCTCGCGTGTGCACCCTAAGTTCCGCACGCCCGACTTTTCCACCTGGATGGCCGGCTTCGTGGTGGGCATCCCTGCGGGACTTCTGGACATTGGCACGCTGGCCGATCTGGCAAATATCGGGACGCTGTTTGCATTCGTGCTGGTGTCGATTGGAGTAATCATCCTGCGGATACGTGAACCCAACCGTCCCCGCGGCTTCCGCTCTCCCGGAGGCGTCTTGATCCCCGTGCTCAGCGTGCTTACCTGCCTGCTGCTCATGGCCGGCCTGCCCATCATGAACTGGATCCGCTTCCTTGTTTGGCTGGCGCTGGGACTGGTGGTCTACTTCGTGTACAGCCGCAAGCACAGCGAGTTCGCACCGGGCAATGCACGCTAAGTCACTCGCCGGACCCTCGACGGCAACACACCTGACTCCTTCTGCCTTCGTGCTGTCTCTGCCCAAGGCGGAACTGCACCTGCATCTCGAAGGCGCAGTGGAACCGCCGACGCTGGTGGAGCTGAGCCGTCGGCACGACGCCACGCCTCTCGACCTTGCTGCGGTCGAGCGTCTGTACGACTACCGCGACTTCCCCGGCTTCCTGCAGGCGTTCGCCGTGTTGACCGAACGGCTGCGGGAACCCGCCGACTACGAGCTGATCACCTACCGGCTGATGGAACGCCTGAAGTCGGAAACCGTCATCCACGCCGAGGTCTACGTGTCGGTGGGCATCTGTCTTCGTCGCGGACAGGACTTCGACGCGCTCTTCGAAGGCATGGAGCGCGGGCGCGAGCGCGGCGCCAGGGACTTTGGCGTTTCGCTGCTGTGGATCTTCGACTTCGTGCGCCAATGGGGACCCGAGGCGGCTGCCCACGTGGTCGAGAAGGCCATCCGGTTCCGTGGCGGCAACGTGGTGGGCATCGGCATGGGCGGAGACGAGCGCCAGGCGGCGCCGGAATTATTCCACGAAGCCTACGAGCGCGCCGCGGACCACGGCCTGCGGCTGACCGCGCACGCCGGTGAGGCAGCGGGACCGGAGTCGGTCCTGGGTGCGCTGGATGCGCTGGGTGCCGAGCGCATCGGCCACGGCCTGAATGCCTGGCACGATGCCGAACTGGTGGCCCGGCTGGTCCGCGATCAGGTGCCCATCGAGATCTGCGTCACCAGTAATCTGCGCACCGGATGTCTGAAGTTGCTGGAGCAGCATCCGCTGAGAAAGTACTTCGACGCGGGAATGCTGGTCACGCTGAATTCCGACGACCCGGCCATGTTCGGCACCTCGCTGGCGCGCGAGTACCAGCTCGCGCAGGAAGCCTTCGGCTTCTCCGAAGACGAGTTGCGGCGCCTGGCGGCCAACAGCTTCCGCGCTTCGTTTTTGCCGGAGGAAGTGAAGCAGCGCCACCTCGCCGGTTTGACAGTCCCTCCTCCGCGCCTGTAGCGTCTCTTGCGCTTGGTCTTTCCCTGATGCGCCGCACCGTTGCCCAGCTTCTGCTGAGTCTGTTGCTCCTTCCCTGTCCGGCTGCGCCCAAAGCACCGCCTCGGGTCCTGGTGTTTACCAATGTCAACGTGATCGACATTAGCGGCGGACCCATGCTGCGCAGCGTGAATGTGGTGATTCACAACGACCGCATCGTGGCCATCTCCAAGCGCGCTGTGATTCATCTAGGGCGCAATGTTCAAGTGGTGAATGCGGCAGGGAAATTCCTCATCCCCGGGCTGTGGGACATGCACGTGCACACCGCGCTGCGCCCGGAGGCCGACCTCAGTTCGCGCAGCCTGCTTTCTCTGTACTTGGCCTACGGCGTGGTGGGCGTGCGCGACATGGGAGGGGACTGGGCGCGCCTGGCTGCGCTGCGCAAGGAGCTCGCCGAGGGAAAACTCCAGGGCGCCGCCCTGCTCGCCGCTGGACCCTTTGTGGACGGCCCGCAGGAGGCGAACGCCACGGTGATTCCTGTGATGAGCGCGGAGCAGGCGCGGGCGGCAGTGCGCAGACTGAAGTCGGATGGCGTGGACTTCGTGAAAGTGCAGGCCGGGCTGACGCGGGAAGCGTTCTTCGCCGTGGCCGACGAGGCGCGCAAGTCGGGCATGGTGTTTGCAGGGCATGTGCCCGAGTCGTTGAATGCCGCCGAAGTCAGCGACGCCGGACAGAAGAGCGTTGAGCACGTCTCGCCGGCGCTGCCCGGCGATGCCGGCATTCTGCTGGCATGTTCTTCGCGCGAGGAAGAACTACGGCGTGAGTTGAAAGCGCTGCGTGAGATGGAAGCGGATCCTAAGGCCTCGGCCGACGAATATCGCGCCCGAACCCGCAAGCTGCAGGCTGACCTTCTTGACAGCTACGATGCCGAAAAGGCCGCGGCCGTGATGAAGCACCTGGCGCGCAACCGCACCTGGGTGGTGCCCACGCTCATCTGGTCGCAGTCCTTCCGTCCACTGAGCAAAGAGGACACCGGCGCCAGGCTTCCCATGAATCAGCTCCCCGCCAAGCTGCGGCAGCGCTGGCTGGCCGGACGCCAGCGATACCTCGAGGCAGTCGCGGCGGAAACACTGGCGCTCAATCAGCGCGTGGCGCGCAGGTCGATCGAGTTCGTGGGCGCGCTGCAGCGCGCGGGCGTGCCGCTGCTTGCCGGCACCGATTCCACGGACGCCTTCGTGGTTGCGGGCTTCAGCCTGCATCAGGAGCTGGAACTTCTGGTGGCGGCCGGGCTTACTCCCCTGCAGGCCTTGCAAACCGCCACGCTGCATCCGGCGCGTTTCCTGGGACAAGGCAGCGAGCGCGGGTCGGTGGACAAAGGACGCGTGGCTGACCTGGTCCTTCTGGACGCCAACCCGCTGGACGACATCCACAACACTCGCCG
>JBOGLL010000015.1:0-14429 GCA_050746065.1 Terriglobales bacterium
TCCTTGGCCTTCATGGCACCGGTGAATGCGCCCTTCTCGTAGCCGAAGAGTTCACTCTCGATGAGCGTGGGAACCAGGGAGCCGCAGTCCACGGCGACGAACGACCGACCAGCCAGCGAGCCGCGGAAGTGGATGGCGCGAGCCACCAGCTCCTTGCCGGTGCCACTCTCGCCGGTGACGAGGACGGGAGTGCGGGTGTCCTTCAGGCGGGCCACCATGCGGAGCACATCCTGAATCTTGGCGCTGGAGCCCACGATTCCGTGCAGCTCCATTTCAGCGTTGACGCGTTCGCGCAGAAACTGGTTTTCGGCCACCAGGCGGACTTTTTCCGCCATGCGCTGCAGAACCAGCTTGAGTTCCTCCACGCGGAAGGGCTTGGTGATGTAGTCGTAGGCACCCATCTTCATGGCCTGGACGGCGCTCTCAATGGAGCCGTGTCCGGTCATGATGGCAATCTCGGTGCGCGGCAGCATGCTCTTGGCCTGCTTCAGGAAATCAATGCCCGACATGCGGGGCATCTTCAGGTCGCTGAGGATGATGTCCGGGGAATGGGTTTCGAGGTAGGCGAGCGCGTCCTCGCCGCTTTCGGCTTCGGCGCAATCGAAGCCCTGGGCCGCGCCGATGGTGGTGCACAGCTTGCGGATCGAGGCCTGATCGTCCACGATCAGGAAATGAATGCGGAATTCACTGCTCATGCCGACTTCCCGAACACATGCTGCACGGTTTCAATCAACTGGGTGACGCGGAACGGCTTCTCCACGTAGGGGACGCCGGTGCGCTGAAGCATGCCTGCGGTTTCGTCGTTGACCACGTCGCCGGTGATAAAGATGATGCGCGAGCCCAGTTCCGGGCGGTTGGCCACGATCCAGGCATGAACGTCGGCGCCACTCACACCGCCGGGCATACGCATGTCGCTGATCACGCCACGGTAGCTCGCCGAGGCCAGCAAACGCAAGCCGTCCACCCCGGACGTGGCAGGGACGACGCGATACCCGCAGCGCTCCAGGGCGGTGCGCACCAGCGCCATCACCGAGGGTTCGTCTTCAATCACCAAGATGGGGGATTCGGCGGCGTTCACGCAGGCTTTCTCCGGTATCAGTTAGGGGCGGATGCGGTTTCGGCTTCGGTCCAGTCGGGTTCGATGGCAGCGAGCGGCAGCTTGACGCGGAAGATGGCGCCGCTCGAGTCGCGACGATTCTCGCAGGCGATCTCGCCGCCGTGCTCGCGCACAATGCCGTAACAGATGCTCAAACCCAGGCCGGTTCCCTTGCCCACTTCCTTGGTGGTGAAGAAGGGATCGAAGATGCGGTCGGGCGCGGTGACGCCATTGCCGTTGTCGCGGAAGGTGATGACCACGGAACCGTTCTCGCGTCCGGTGAAGATCTCGATGCGCCCGCGGCGTCCGGTCTCGCGGACCGCGTCGTAGGCGTTGTTCAGAATATTGAGGAACACCTGCTGGAGCTGGTGCGAATCGCCGATGATCTCGGGCAGCGACTCGCCGAGTTCCTCCACCACATCCACACCGTGGCTGGCAAAGTCGTAAGAGCGGAGTTGCAGGGTGCGGCGCAGCACCGAGTTGATCTGCACGGACTTGCGCTGCGGCGGCATCTGGCGCGCAAAACTGAGCAGGTTCTGCACGATCATCTTGGTGCGCTGCGCCTCCTGGACCACAAGGCGCAGGTCCTGGCGGGCGTACTCGGGAATGTCGGGCTGGTCCACCAACAGATCGGCGAAGCCCAGGATGGCGGTAAGCGGGTTGTTGACCTCGTGGGCCACGCCGGACACCAATTGTCCCACGGCCGCCATCTTTTCCGTATGCATCAGTTTGGCCTGCAGCAGGGCAGCGTCGGTAACGTCGGTCATGACGGCTACGATGCTGGTGGCCTTGCGGCCTTCGTCGCGCATGGGACTCAGGCTGACGGAAAACTGGCAGGTCTTTCCGTCGCCGCGCAGGAAAGGCAGCTCCAGATTGTCCACCTGCTGGCCGTGCAGCGCCGAGGTGATGGCGTTGGCCAAGGCAGAGCGCCGCTCCGGGGTGACGAACTTGTCCAGCGGCTGGCCGAGAAGCTCGCCGTCCTTGTAGCCGCCGACCTCATAGCAGCGCCGGTTGGCGTAGCTGATGTAGCCGGCGGTATCGGCCACCAGGATCATGCTCTGGGTGTTGTTCAGAATCATGCTGTTGAAGTCGCGCTCGCGCTGCAGGTCCGACTGGAAGCTCTTGAGCTCGGTAATGTCGAGGATGACGCCGCGATACTGGGCCACCCGCCCCTGGGGGTCGCGCACCGCCACCGCGTTCTGCAGGGTGTGGATGAGCGAGCCATCCTTGCGCTTCAGGGTCTCCTCGAAGTTGCGCAGCGCGCCCGCCTTCTCGATGCCTTCGCCGAAGCGGCGCCGATGCTCGGGAGAAAGGAAGAGGTCCTTGGGGATGTTCACCTGCAGCAGGTCTTCGCGGCTGTCGTAGCCGAGCATGCGCACCAGCGCGTCGTTCACCTCGATGAAGCGACCCTCGGGGGTGGAGAAGAAGAGGCCTTCCTGGATGTTGTCGAACAGTTCCTGGTAGCGGCGCTCGGCCTCGCGGCGGTCGGAGATGTCCTTGAGCACGTGGATGACCTGCTGTCCTTCGTGGAAGGCGCCCTGGGTGCGCGAGGTGGAGACGAGATACGTGCGCTCCAGCACGGGATGCAGGAATTCGTCGGCGTCGGGGCCCACGCGGCAGAACGGACACTGGGTAGGCCCGGCTTCGGTGGCGATGGAAGCCAGCGCCCGCATGGTCACGCCGATGAGTTCCGAAGGATGGACGCCAATGAACTCCGCCAAGGGGCGGTTCACACGCAATACGCGGTGGTTCTCGTCGTGCACTACGATGAAGTCGGTGATGGCGTCGAAGATCTCCATCCACTGACGATTGGAATGCTCGATGCGTGAGAACAGCCGGGAATTGTCGAGGGCCACGGCGGCGTGGCCGGCTACCGCCTGCAGCAGCGCGCGCTCCAGCTCGGTGAGCACCTGACCGCGGTTAACCAGGCAGAGCAGGCCCAGCAGTTCGTTCTCCGGCCCGGAGAGGCGGGCCACGCTCAGGTCCGTCCAGCCCAGCGCTGAGGTCATGGGCGCACCCAGCAGCTCGGAAGCGGGTGCGCTGGCCACGGACTGGGGACGGCTGGCAGCGAAGTCGGTGAGCGCAGAGTTCAGGCGACGCATCAGGTTCCGGTCGGGCGGATCGCCGGGTGCGTGATAATGTGCCACCTCCACCATCCGGCCTTGGGTCAGGGCCAGCACGCTGGTGGGTGCACCCAGCATGGCGCCCACACGCACGGTGAGATTGCGGAGGAAGTCGGGCAGCCGGAAGGACGAACTGAGTTCGTGCGCCAGGCTGGTCAGGTTGTCGGAGTGGGCCTGATGGCGGCGCGCCAGCCGCAGGTTCTGGCTGGCCTCGAGCACCAGGGCGGCCTGACCGGCCAGGGCCTTGGCCCGGTTTACGTCTTCTTCGGTAATGCCCAAACCATCGAGCCGGTCGAGCACGGCCAGCATCCCCAAAGCCTGACCTTCAACCCCGAGCATGGGCGCCAGCAGATACTGGCGGGCCTCAAACTGGGCTGACGCCAGGTCAGCGTCGGGAGACTGGGTGGCGTCGTCGGTCCAGAACGGCTGGCGAGAAGCAAAAATGCGTTGCGTGAGCCTGGACCGCAACTCCAGCTGGAGGGGACGCAGGTCCCCGCCCTCGGCGGCCCAGCGCACCTGGCAGGCTTCGCCCTCGCGTAAGGCGATGAAGCAGCGCCGGAAGCCGAGAAAATCCGCAGCCCGCACGACAAAATCAGAAAGCGCCTTTTCCGGATCAGCGTGGCTGGTCAACTCGGCGGAAATCGTCAGCAACTTGTTGAGCGAGTCGTCGGGGGGCTCGGAGGAGGGAGCCGCCGCGCGTTTTGCCGGACGCGTCGCTTCTGGACCCCGGGAGGGGGCTGAGGCCATGACAAAATTACCCTTAAGTTACCGTAATGCGCTATCTCATTTTGAGTCAAGGGAATTAGGAACACCAGTGCCTAGTGATGCAATCGGCCGGATGGGTGGCGTCTCAGGCTGAGAACATGCGCGTCAAGGGCCGTTCATCCTGAGACGAATCCAGGTGGTAAACAGGTTCTCCGAGGGCCCGACGTTTCTTTCGGATCCGACCTAAGTAAAACAGCCGACATAGCTTAAGTGTCTGGTAGTGGTCCATACCGGAACTTGGCCCCGTGCGTGCATTATCAGCCGCGGAGTTTTCTACATTCGGAGGAGAATCAACGTGAACTTTCGCACCATTCGCACCCTTGTTGCTGCTTTCCTGATGGCGCTGGCCATTGCCTCGCCCCGGCCGGCTCAGGCCCAGGAGTCGCGCAAAGTTATCAACCGAGTTAACCCCGTCTACCCGCCGCTGGCCCGCAAGATGAACGTGGCGGGAACGGTGAAGGTGGAAGTGACCATTTCGCCCGCTGGAAACGTGACCGACACTAGGGTGATCGGCGGACATCCGCTGCTCATTAACGCCGCCACTGATGCGTTGAAGAAGTGGAAGTACGAAGCGGCCGGCGAAACCACCAACACGACCGTCGAATTCCGATTCAACCTAAGCGAGTAAGCGCGGCCAGGACCGGCCCGCGGAGGCGTCTCTCATGAGCATTGGCAAGAAACTGTACTGGGGCTTCGGCTCCATCCTGGGGATCGTAGTGGTCCTCTTCCTGGTCAACATCCTGGCGGTGCGCTGGTCGCAGTCCTCCAGCACCGCAGCGGCGCAGGCCGTGGACACCATGCGCAAGGCGGAAGCAGTCCGCTTCCAGATGATGCAGAACCGCCTGTTCCTGGGCAATTATCTGCAAAGCGGCGACCCGCGGGAAGTGAGTTCGATGAACGCGGGCGTGGCCACGCTGCGCGACCTGGTGGGCCAGGTAGCGTCGAGCGGCGGCTCCGAGCAGCAGCGCGCGGCCTTTGGCCGGGTGCGCGACGCCGAAGCGCAATGGGAGCAGAATTTTGCCCGGCCGCTCATCGAGAAACGCAAGCAGGTGGACGAAGGCAATGCCACCGTGGCCGACCTGCAGATCTTCTATCTGCAGCAGGACCCCGGGGAATGGCTGCGCAAGTCCATCGAGCCGCTGGATGAAGCGTCGAAGTCGGTGCGAGAGTCGCTGGATGAATCCCGCGCCTCCAGCCGCCGGGCGACCATCTTCACCTGGGTGGCGACCAGCGCAGGAACGCTGCTGGCGCTGCTGGCCGGAGTGTGGATCGCGGTGTTTACCGCCCGGTCCATCACCCGTCCGCTGGCGCACCTGATCGGCGTAGCGCGCGAGATCGGCAACTCCGGCGACCTGGAACACAAGGTCGAGATCCAGCGCAACGACGAGATCGGCGAACTGGCCCAAACCTTCAACAACATGGTGACCTACCTGCGGGAAATGGCTGCCCATTCGGAAGCCATCGCCGGCGGAGACCTCACCATCAGCGTCACGCCGCGCTCCGAGCGCGACACGCTGGCACACGCTTTCGGGTCCATGGCCGAGAACCTGCGCGCCATGGTGAAGCAG
Source organism: Terriglobales bacterium (assembly GCA_050746065.1). GTDB lineage: Bacteria > Acidobacteriota > Terriglobia > Terriglobales > Acidobacteriaceae > CAZXVY01. The sequence goes on from JBOGLL010000015.1 coordinate 5,553, forward strand.
GTACGCGACGGCGCCAGCCAGGTCTCGAGCGGCGCGGTGCAGGTATCGCAGGCTTCGGACGATTCCGCCAAGGTGAGCGTCACCGCTTCGTCGGCGATCGACGAAGTCACCAGCACCATGCACGAGATGAGCATCAACGTGCAGAACATGGTGCGCAACACCCAGACGCAGGCCTCGAACGTGAGCGAGACTTCGGCTTCTATCGATCAGATGGTGGCCTCCATCCAGCGTGTGGCCGATACGGCCCGGGCGCTGGTGGAGATTTCGCAGCGCTCGCGGGACGAAGTGCAGAGCGGCATCACCACCATGGAGAAGACCACCGAGGGCCTGACGCGCATCAACTCCTCGATCCTCTCCTCGGCGGAGATCATCGGAGTGCTGGGCAAGCGCGCGGACGATATCGGCAAGATCATCGAAGTAATCGACGACCTGGCCGAGCAGACCAACCTGCTGGCGCTCAACGCCGCCATTGAAGCGGCGCGCGCCGGCGAACACGGCCTGGGTTTCGCCGTGGTTGCCGACGAAGTCCGCAAACTGGCGGAGAAGTCGGCGCAGTCCACCAAAGAAATCAGCGACCTGATCCAGAGCATCCAGAAGGAAGCCCGGAAGGCCGTGGACAACATGGATACCTCGACCAGCATGGTCAACGAAGGGCTCACCATGGGTAACGACCTGAGCCAGGCGTTGAAGAAGATTTCCAGCGTGGTCACCGAGGTCTACAAGTTCTCGCAGGAGATCGGGGCGGCCACACACGAGCAGTCCAACGGCTCCACCCAGATCGCCCGCGCTACCACGCGGCTGAACGAGATCACACACGAAATCAACTCCGCGGTGGAAGAACAAGCCTCCGGCGCCCAGGCGGTCATGCGCGCCATGGAGAAAATGCGGGAACTGGTGGGCCGGTCAACCTCCGGCGCCACCGAGCTGGCAGCTTCGGCTGACCAGATGACCCGCATGTCGCGCACGCTGCTGGAGTCCATGGACCGCTTCGTGCTCGACGTTGCTCATGGCAACGGCAACGGCCGCAACGGACAAGGGCACGGCAAGCGTCCGGAAGGCGAGTTCTCCAGAGCCGAAGCAGCGCGTTACGCTGCCGCGGCGCGTTCCTAAGGAGATCCCAGGCCATGGCCAAAGACCTCCAGATTGTCGGCTTCCGCGTGGGGCGGGAAAGCTTCGGCGTGCCCATCGCGGTGATCCACGAGATCGTGCGCGTGCCGGAGATCACGGCGGTGCCGGATGCGCCCGGCTGCGTCGAAGGCGTGATCAACCTGCGCGGCAAGATCGTTTCCATCGTCGATTTACGCAAGCGCTTCGGCGCGCGCGAGGTGTCGTCCCATAAGAAGAACCGCATCCTGGTGGCGGAAGTGGAAGGACGGCTGGTCGGGCTGGTGGTGGACGCGGCCTCGGAAGTGCTCAAGGTCCCGCCTTCGGACGTGGATCCGCCGCCCAACGTCTTCGACGCCGAACTGAACTATGTGACCGGCGTAGCCAAGCACAGAGGCCGTCTGATCATCCTGGTGGACCTGATGCGGGTGCTGCAAAAGGGCGCATTGCGCCCAGTGGCGGATCCGGCCGCAGCCAGCGCCCCACAACCGGTTTAAACCTGCGTCCGCGTCGCGGGCGCAGAGAACGAGTGAGATTCCATGTCGATCGGTACCGAAATCGCCCTCAGTGATGCGGAGCTCAAGCTGCTGCAGACCCTGGTGTACCAGGAGTGCGGCATGTATTTCGACGAGCGCCGAGCGCACTTTCTGAACGACCGCCTGCAGCGCCGCCTGCGGGCCACCCAGCTGGGCTCCTTCTACGACTACTACCGGCTGCTCACCAGCCGCGAAGGCAAGACAGAACTTTCGGCACTGCTCGAGAACCTGACCGTCAACGAGACCAGCTTCTTCCGCAACAAGCCGCAGATCGACCTGTTCCACAAGACCACGCTGGAGGAGCTGCTGCACCGCAAGCAGGAGCGCCGCGATTTTTCGCTGCGCATCTGGAGCGCGGGCTGCTCCACGGGGCAGGAACCGTACACGCTGGCCATGCTGGTGGCCGACGCCCTGGCGTATTACTACCTGCGCAATCCGCTCCCGTTTGACATGCCCTCCCCCAAACCGCTGATTCCGCCGCCGTGGAAGGTGGAGATCCTGGCGTCCGACATCAATTACTCCGTGCTGCGCGCCGCCCAGGAGGGAATGTTCGCAGAAAACCACATGGAAGCCGTGGATTATGCCTACCGTTTGCGCTATTTCGACAAGGTCGGCGAGCGCTACGCCATCAAGAAAACAGTGAAAGACCTGGTGCAGTTCGATTTTCACAATCTGAAGACCGAGTTCCTGCCCCAGCGCAACGACGTGATCTTCTGCCGCAACGTGATGATCTACTTCGACGAAGCCGAGCAGAAGCGCTTGATCGAAAAGTTCTACCGCTGCCTGAATCCGGAAGGCTTCCTGTTCGTGGGACACGCCGAGAGCCTGTTCGGCCTGACCGACAAGTTCCGCATGATCCACGTGAACAACGGCACCGCCTATCAACGCATTGAGGTGACGATGTGAGCTTCTTCCCTCAAGAGGGAGCGGGTGAACTCCGGGAACTCTTCTTCGCGAGCGCGCAGGAAATCCTGCAAACGCTCAACCAGGAAGGCCTGGAGCTGGAGAAGCGCCCCGGCAACGCTGAGGTAGTGCGCGGCATTCGCCGTGCCGTGCACACGCTCAAGGGCGATGCGGCGGCCTGCGGCTATCGCGAGCTCAGCGAGCTGGCTCACCAACTCGAGGACGCGCTGACTCCGGAAGCGGCCCGGGCAGCGAACCTAGCCGACGTGGTGCTCACCGCGGTCGACACTTTTGAGGACATGCTGGCTGCGTGCCGTGACAACCGTCCGCTGCCTGCGGCCGATGCGTTGCGCAAAGAGATTGCGCGGCTGAGCAGCGCTCCGGCAAAAGCTTCTGTGGCGGAGTTCCGCCCGCAGTTTGCGTGGAATGAGTACGAGCGTCTGGCGATCGCCGACGCCTCCAGTCGCGGCCCGGTGTTCAACATCGCTCTGGCGATTGATGCGGATTGTCCCATCGCGGGCGCGGCCGTACAACTTGCCCGTAACGCTTTTGAGGAGACGGGCATGGTGCTGGCGTTCCGCCCGGAATCGCTCGAAGCGGGAGAGACGCCGAGTCTCATCGAGGCCGCCGTAGCCAGCAGTCGCGACGCTGAGTGGATCCTGCGGCGCTGCAGCATCCCGGCTGTGGTGGCGCACGTCCGCGTGGAACCCTGTGCGGCGCCGACCTCATCGGAAAGCCTGAACGCGGCGCTGGTGGAAGCTGCGGCCATTTCGGCAGTCGTCAACGTTCCCGATTCCGCCCCGGCGACGCTGGAAAGAACTTCCAGCCGCACGACTGCCGCGGACAACACCCTGCGGGTAGACGCCGAGCGCATTGACGACGTTCTGAATCTCGTGGGCGAACTGGTGATCGGCAAATCGATGCTGCACGAGTCGGTAAACGAGTTCGAGCGACGTTTTCCCAAAGATCCGCTGCGCGTGAAGCTGGCTGACGCTCTCGCCTTCCAGGCGCGCGTGCTGAACGATCTGCAGAAGTCGGTGATGCGCGTGCGCATGGTCCCGGTGGAACAGCTTTTCCGCCGCTTCCCGCGCCTGGTGCGCGACGTGGGCCGCGCGCGCGGCAAGCAGGTGGAACTGGCGGTCTCCGGTCAGGAAACGGAACTCGACAAGAGCATTCTCGACGCGCTGGCGGAGCCGCTGGCGCACCTGGTGCGCAACGCAGTAGACCATGGATTGGAATCCAGCGACGCCCGCGAGGATGCCGGCAAGGACCCGCAGGGCACGGTCAGCTTGCACGCCTATCATCAAGGCAACCAGATTGTGATCGAAGTGACCGACGACGGCCGCGGCATTGACCGCACCCGTCTCGTGGCCAAGGCCATCGAGAAAGGTGCGATCGGCGCAGAGGAAGCCGAGCGCCTCACCGAAGCCGAAGGTCTGAACCTCATTTTCCATCCCGGCCTGAGCACGGCCGACCATGTGACCGAAATTTCCGGACGCGGCGTGGGCATGGATGTGGTGAAGAGCGTAGTGGACCGGCTGAAGGGCACGGTGTCCATCGTCACCACGCCCGGCCAGGGCACGCGCTTCCAGTTGCGAGTGCCGCTCACCGTGGCCATCATCCAGGCGCTGCTGTTCCGTGTGGCCGAGCACACGTACGCGGTTCCGCTGTCGTCCGTGGTTGAGATCACGCGCGCCCGCGAATCGGAAATCCATCGCGTGGATGAGCATGAAGTGATGCAACTCCGTGATCAGGTGCTGACCATGATCCGCGTGGACAAGCTGGCCACCGGCAAGCCGTCGCGTGCGGACAAGTTTTTCGTCATCGTGGTGGCCATCGCCGACCGCAAGTTCGGACTGATGGTGGAGCGCCTGGTGCGCGAGGAGGAACTGGTCATCAAGGCGCTGGACGACCATCTGGTCGCTACCGACCTGGTGAGCGGGGCCTCCATTCTGGGCGACGGCACGGTGGTGCTGATTCTGGACATCGCATCCGTGATCGAGCGCCACGGGCGCACTCCTCTGCTCGAGGAAGTGACGGCATGAGCGCACCGGTACGGGTTCTGGTAGTGGACGATTCGGCGCTGATGCGCAAGCTCATCCCGCAGATGCTGGAGCGGGATTCCTCCATCGAAGTGGTAGGCACGGCCATGGACGGCGAGTTCGGCCTGAAAAAAATCGGGGAGTTGCGCCCGCACGTGATTACGCTCGACCTGGAGATGCCGCGCATGGACGGCATGGAAGCGTTGCGCGAAATCACGCGCAAGCACCGCCTGCCGGTGATCGTGGTGAGCGCGCACAGCACGCAGGGCGCGAACTCAACGTTCAAGGCGCTGGCCCTGGGCGCATTCGACTTCGTGGCCAAACCCAAAGATGCCACGGGTGCGCGCATGGATGAGATCGCCAAAGAACTCATCACCAAGATCAAGACCGCTGCGCAGACCGGCGTCCCGCTAACGCGTCCGGAACACATGCTGGCGCCGCCAAGGGCTCCCAAGCCGCGAGTACGCGCCAAGACGCGCGCCGAGCGCGTGGTGGCCATCGGCATTTCGACCGGCGGGCCTAACGCGCTGCAGTATCTGCTGTCGCAGTTGCCGGGGGATTTCCCGGCCGGCATCGTGGTGGTGCAGCACATGCCCGAGGGCTTCACGGAAATGTTTGCGCGGCGTTTGGACGAGTGCTGCGCGCTGGAAGTGAAGGAAGCGCAGTCGGGCGACATGATTTACGCGGGCCGCGCGCTCATCTGCCCGGGCAACCGGCACATGCGCATCCGGCGCATGCCGCTGGGCGACATGGTGGTGCTCTCGGATGAGGACAAAGTCAACGGGCACCGGCCCTCGGTGGACGTGCTGTTCCGCTCCGTGGCTACCGAGTTCGGTCCCGACGGCGTTGCCGTGCTGATGACCGGCATGGGCGACGACGGCGCCGACGCCATGGGCGCAGTGAAGAACGCCGGCGGGATGACCATTGCGCAGGACGGTGAGTCCTGTGCTGTGAACGGTATGCCCAAGGCCGCCATCGAGCGCGGACACGCCCTGCGCGTGGTCTCGCTCGACGCCATGGCCAACAGCCTTCAGGCGCAGTGGGCTCCCGAGCGCGCCCGCGCCAGCAAAGTTCTGCTCGGAAGCTCGTAAGGAGAAGAGGTCATGGAAAAATACACGACGTTACGGCGCAGCAAGGACGGCCAGCCGGTCCGCTACCTGGTAGTGGACGACTCCGTGTTCGCGCGCAAGAACATCACCAAGCTGGTACAGCAGTTTGGCGGAGAAGTGGCGGGCGAGGCCAGCGACGGCTGCGCCGCCATCGCCGAATACGACCGCATCCAGCCCGATATCGTGCTCATGGACATCACCATGCCGCAGATGGAAGGCATTGAGGCGGCGGAACGCATCGTGCGCCAGCATCCCGACGCCCGCATCGTCATGGTGTCTTCGGTCGGCTACCAGGAAAACGTGGTGGCTGCTCTGCAAAAGGGCGCCAAGCACTTTGTCCAGAAGCCGGTGAAGCCGGAGGTTCTGTACGAAGTGGTGAAGTACGTCCTGGGCGAGGCCGCCATCGCGGCTGAGGTGACGGCATGAAGATGGAACTGATCCAGCCCTTCATCAACGCCGCCGACGCGGTGCTGGCGGAGTTGCTTGCATGCAACGTTCGCATCGGCGACCTGAGCATGGAAGAAGAAGCCTACCGGCGCAAAGGCGTGGCCGCGATGATCACCATCCGCGGCGACATCGAAGGCCGCGTGATCTTCGACCTCGCGCCTTCCACCGCCATCAACGTGGCCGGCAAACTGGCAGGCGAACCGGTGGAGGCGTCCGAGGAACTGGTGAAGGAAACCATCTTCGAACTGGCCAACCAGATCATCGGCAACGCGGTGACCAGTCTGAACGATGCCGGTTTCCGTTTCCGCATCTCGCCGCCGGAGCTGCACTCGGCCGAGCGCGGGACGTCGAGCAGCGAGGACACCGAAGCCCTGGTGATCTGCCTCGATACGTCCAGCGGCAGCGTGTTCATGAACATCGCCATGCATTACAACCGCCGGCGCAAGAGTGAGCGCGAGGCCGTCGTAGTCGCGTAGGTATCTTCCCACCCTATCGCGCCAAAAGCGGGCGCGATAAGGGTGGGGCAGCACCATTTGCCTTCATCTTCCCGGCCCTTCCCACACACACCTCTGCGTCCTCGGCGCCCCCTGCGGTTTTCACTTCCATGAAGAGTGTTACGGCGTAACGATGATGAATTGCGGGGACTGACGCGGGCAAGTCGGCACAGCAGGCGGGGCAGGGTCCACGCAGGCAAAGTCGCTCTTGGGCGCTTGCACATTGAGGAGGACCGTATCGTCGGAAGTGCGGATGATTGAAGTGTTGTTCGAACCTGAGTTGGCGGCGTAGACGCGCGAACTGTCGGGCGCGGAGCCCACGGACAAGGGCGCGATGCCCACGGAAATGGTCTTCATCACCGTGTTGTTCAGGGTGTTGATCACGGACACGGTGTCGCTGCCGGAATTGGCCGCGTAGGCGCGAGAGCCGTCGGCGAGCGCGGTGACGGAGGTGGGCGCCGTACCCACGGGTACCGTGGTCACGGCAAGAAAGTTGGGCGAGTTGCGGTCGGCGTTGATGATGCTGACGCTATCGCCGGCGGTGTTGGCTACGTAGACGCGCAGCAGCCGCGAGTCGAACACCATGAACGTGGACCCGGAGCCACCGGGAAGGGCCACGGTGTTGAGCACAGTGTCGGTCACGGTTTCCATCACGGTGACGTTGTCGCTGCCCTGGTTCAGGATGTAGAGGCGCGCGCCGTCAGAACTCACCACCGCCCACACCGGCGCCAAGCCCACAGGAACGCTCTTGACGATGGAACGATCCACGGTGGCGATCACTGTGACGTCGCTGGTTCCGTTGTTGATGGAATACAGCTTGTCGCCGGCCAGGGTCTGTGCCAATGCCACCGGGGTGGCGCCCGCTGCGAGTTGCACCTCAGCCGTGAGCACATCCTGCGCGACGGCGATTATGCCTACGCGGTCGGTTCCGGAGTTGGCCACGTAGAAATTCGTGGTTTGCGTGGAGTGCACAAACACCGGCACCGAGCCCACCGGCAGGCTGAGTGTTCGGGTGCTTCCGCCCTCCAGGAATGGGGTATAGGTAGTCACGCTGTCGCTGCCCTGGTTGGCCACATAGATACGGCCCTGGGTGATCAGCAGACCGGCATGAACCGGGTTGACGCCGGTGGGCTGGATGATGGTGTTGGTATCACCGGAAACGTCGATGTGATACGTACTGCCGTTGCCTGTTCCGTTATTGCTGAGGATGATGGCGTGCTTGAGGGCGGCGGGATCGCCGCCCGGGGGGAACGTGGGAGTGGCTACGGGACGGAAGACGTCGCCGCAACTGGTCCAGGCCAGCGCAAGAAACAGCAGAGCCGCGATCCCGGCCGTGCGTTGCAGCTTCATGCGGGCGCTAATGCGGGTTTCCTCCGATGCGGGACTGCGCGGGCCAAATGCCGAACCTGTATTGTAATGGCAGCATGGAATCCGCGCCAGCCACCGGCGCAGGGGGCGGCATGAATCCGCAAGCCAGGCGCCAAAGACTCTCCTTCTGGATGCGGTCGCGCCGTCTGCCGTTGCCCGGCAAACCTTTTCAAGGATTGTTCGGCGCGTTCCTTTTCTTCACTGCTGCTATGCCGCCGACCACCCTGCTGGCGCGGCGGTTCGTCCCGGCATTTCTGCTTACTGCGGCGCTGGCCACGGTGGCGCATTGGCTCAAGGCGGTGACGCCGCGGGGCGCGGCGGCGGGCGCAGCTTCCTCCATGGTGCTGTTCCTGGGCGGAGGCCCGGGCGCATTCGCCGGGCTGACCGCAGTATTCCTGCTCACCTCCCTCAGCACGCGCGTAGGTTACGAACGCAAACGAAGGCTGGGTGTCGCTGAGAACCGCCAAGGACGGTCGGCGAGTCAGGTGCTGGCGAACACCGGGGTCGCGGCCCTGCTGGCCCTGGTGGCGCCCTTCAGCCCATCGCCGGAAATCTGGCTTGCTGCTGCGGCGGCGGCCATGGCCGAGGCCGCGGCGGACACCGTCTCCAGCGAACTGGGTCAAGCCGCCGCCGGTTCTACCTACCTTATTACCAGTCTGCGCGCCGTGCCTCCCGGGACCAACGGCGGCGTGAGCCTGGCTGGAACTCTCGCTGCGGTGCTGGCAGCCGCCATCGTGGCCGGAACCTGTGCCGCATTCGGGGTGGTCACCGGCCGGCAAGCGGCCGTAGTTACGGGGGCTGCAGTCGTGGGCATGTTCGCGGACAGCTTTCTGGGCGCAACGGCCGAGCCGCGAGGCCTGCTGAACAACAACCA
>JBOGLL010000016.1:0-3945 GCA_050746065.1 Terriglobales bacterium
GTGGCGCCGAAGTCGGTGGTGAAGGTCACCATGCGCTGCATGGTCACTGGGGGCACAAATGCCTCACAGACAAAGATTTACAAGAATGGGCAAAGTATCGCGCTGGGAAGCGAAAGTCAAGGATGAGGGCGCCGCCCCGGTACTGTCGCAGGTGCAATCAGTTCGGGCCGACTCCGGTATGGGAACACCGAGAGCAAAACAACCGGGGCGAAACAACCGGGGCGAAACAACCGGGAGCAAAACAACCGGGTGGAGCAGGCCTTCAGGCCTGCAGCAAAGGCTAGGATATTGCGGCTTTAGCCGCTGAGGTAGCGATGGCGATTCCTTATCGTGGTCAGACCGGGCAGTCGACCTACTTCATCAGTGCTTCCACCTACCAAAAGATGAGCCTCTTCCTGACGGAGCGCATGGCGACGCTGTTCCTAGACGTTCTCCACCACTATCGGGATGAGAAGAAATATCTACTGCATGAGTTTGTCCTGATGCCCGACCACTTCCATCTGCTGATCACGCCTTCGGGGGTCAGCCTAGAACGGGCCCTGCAGTTTATCAAGGGAGGTTTTTCCTATCGTGCCAAGAAGGAACTTGGATTTCCACGTGAGGTTTGGCAGACGAGCTTCCATGACCGCAGGGTTCGCGACGCAGAGGAATATCAGCGTTTCCGGAAATACATTCACGAGAATCCCGTCAAGCGCGGCCTGTGCGCTCGGCCGGAGGACTACCCGTACGGCTCAGCGAGCGGAAAAATTGCTCTGGATGAAGTACCCCAGCGGCTAAAGCCGGTTGTTGGCCCGCCTGAAATGCAGGGCTAAAGCCCTGCTCCACCCACTCCTCCACCCTGCTCCACCGCGCCAGCCCTTGGGTTGAACAGGCATTCACGCCCGCTGGAGAACATCTAGAGTCGGCAGGGCAGCGCGTCCCGGTGAAGCTTATGGGTGGAGCAGGCCTTCAGGCCTGCAGTAAGGGCTTAGAATACCTCCGGCTTTAGCCGCTGAGGTACCGCCATGCTCGAATTCGTGGTCCCCGCCAAGGACTTGAGGAAGGCCATCCGGCTCATCCTGGTCGCGCGCGGGGAGAACAAGCGCCGCGACAGCGCCGATTTCGTCGTCATCGCAGACACCCTGGAGTTGCGTTCCACCGGAGCTTCCACTCAGATGGATGCCCACGTCTTTCAGGCGGGCTTTGCCCGGGTGCCGGTCGCCATGCTCGAGAAGATACGGAAGCTGGCTTCCTCCTTCAGGCTCCCGCGCCTGTGGATCTGGATTGAGGAAGGCCGCTTCCGAATGGAGAGTTTCACCTTCTCCAGTCCCGACATCGAGTTGAAGCCTATCGGCATCCGTGGCGCAGATTTGCCCGTCAACGCAGGTCCACTCGACACCCTCGCGTTGCAGAAGCTCTACTCCGCGGAAGAACTCGCCGAGAGCGGTCTGGCCACGCGCATCTTGGAAGCTCAGAAGAAGGCGGGCCTGGCCATTGACAGGGCCACGCGCGAACTACGCGACTTCGGCGTTCCCAGGGAGGCTGTGCGGGACCTGGTGGATCTTCAGATTGCCCTCCACGCCAAAGCGTTTAAGGCTGCGACGGGAGGCTAGACCCGGCTCCAGTACCGGTAGAGTTTGGATCATACGGACCAGCGAAGCATCTCTAGCCTGGGTGGACCAGGACCTTCAGCCTGCGGCAAAGGTCGAGAGTCAAGGTTAGGCACTGACGGTACTGGGCTAGCGTGAAACTAGATAACTACCGGACTGTCGCACGCCGTTAAGGTCAACGTCCCTAAGACTCGTGGCGTTGCCTATATAGCTCCGCGCGCCCCTGTCGAAGCTCACGAATCATGTCTCTCAATTTCCTCGGGAACTTCTCTCTTGCCCACCTCGGAGTGGAGCTGTTGGCGGTGGGCATGGCAGCAATCAAAATTCCCTCAACTTCACTCCTGTGGGCGGTATCTTCGACTACGAACGCCGAGAAGTAGTTCCAAAAGTTGTGATAACGACTGCCGGGTCGATTCGCATGATGGTGCAACCGTGATCCCAACTTGTCGGCCTTACCGATGTAATGCGGAATGTCGTCTCGGTACAAGACGTAAACACCGGGTTGGTTGAGCACGACACCTAACTCATCTCTGCGCCCGACGAGTTTCCCGCCTTCCTTGCAGTCGAAGATTTCTCGAGGCCACATGCTTGCGCATTGCGCTACAAGCACCTTAGACGCCTTCTTTGTTCGTGCCATGTGTTGTCTCCTTCGTGATCGTGAGCAAACAATCGGGACTACTACCTCCCACGAATGATCCCCTTACGGCTTCACTCCTAACTGCCAGAACAGGAACGACCAGGTATCCGTGCCTTCCTCGATCTGCTTGCTCACCGGTTTGCCCTGGCCGTGGCCGGCCTTGGGCTCGATGCGCAGCAGGATAGGCCGGTCGGTACCGGTCGCGGCGACCGCCTGCATGCGCGCCGCCATCTTGCGGGCGTGCAGCGGGTCTACGCGCGTGTCGCTCTCCGCTGTAGTAAAAATCACCGCCGGATACTTCGCTCCGTCCTTCACGTGGTGATAGGGCGAGTAGGCGTACAGGAAATCGAACTGCTTGGGATCGTCGGCCGAGCCGTACTCGGGAATCCACAATTTCGCGATCTGGAAGTGGTGGTAGCGCAGCATGTCGAGCAGGGGCACGGCGCAGACCACGGCGCGGAACAGGTCGGGGCGCTGCGTCATCGCCGCGCCCACCAGCAATCCGCCGTTCGAGCCGCCCTGGATGGCGAGATGATCGCGGTCGGTGTATTTCTCAGCAATCAAGTACTCGGCCGCGGCGATGAAGTCGTCGAAGACGTTCTGCTTCTTGTCCAGCATGCCGGCGCGATGCCAATCTTCGCCGAACTCGGAGCCGCCGCGCAGATTGGCCTCCGCCCATATGCCTCCGTTTTCCACCCACAGGAAAACGCTGCGCCGGAACTGCGGCGTCATGCTTACCTGGAAGCCGCCGTAGCCGTAGAGCACGGTGGGATTCTTGCCGTCGAGCTGCAGCCCTTTCTTGTGCACGACGAACATGGGGACCTTGGTGCCGTCCCTCGACTTGAACCACACCTGCTTCACTACATAGGGCGAGGGATCGACCGGCGCGGAAACCTGGCCCCACTGCGAGGTCTTGCCGCTGGCGATGTCGTAGCGGAAGACCGTGGGCGGCACGGTGTAAGACACGAAGTTGAAGAACGCTTCCTTGCTGTTCCACTGGCCGCCGAAGGAATCCACGGTGCCGATGGTAGGAAGCGCGGCGTCGCCGACGGGCTTGCCGTCGAGCGATAGCACCTCGACCAGGGAGCTGGCGTTGCGCTCATAGCCGGCAATCAGCCGGCCGCCGATCAGATTCAGGTTCTGCAGCACGATGTCGCGCTCCGGGACGATCTCCTTCCAGTTGGCGCGCGCCGGATTCGCCGCATCCACGCGAAACACGCGATACCGGGGAGCGTCTTCGTTGGTGTGGATGTAGACGGCGTCCTTGTAGACCGTGCCCTGGTACAGGAAATCCTTGCCGTCGGTGACGGCGACCACGGGGCCGTCGGCCTTCAGGTCTTTGATCTTCAACTCGGTCTTGGTCCAGCCCTGGAAGATGTTGATGAGCATCCAACGGCCGTCTTCCGACAGCGTGATGCTGGGCCAGTGCTGCGGATGCAGTCCTTCGCCGAAAATCAGCGGGTCCTTGCTGCCGTCAGGCGTCGAACCCAGAGCGTGATAGAAGATGCGCGGGTTGTAGAGCTCTTCGCCTGCCGACACCGTGCCTTTCTTGGGGAAGCGTCCGTAGTAGAAGCCGGAGTTGTCCGGCTTCCACGCCAGGCTGCGTCCGCGGCCCACGTAGATGTCTTCGTCCAGGAGCTTGCCGGTTTCAGTTTCAAGAATGCGGATGGTGCTGTGCTCAGTGCCGCTGGGCGAAGTCCAGTAGACCAGGTATTTGCC
>JBOGLL010000017.1:0-4000 GCA_050746065.1 Terriglobales bacterium
TGACCAAGCTGCATAGGCTGCACAAGCAATTCTTTCCAAACAGCCGCCTTCGCATGTACGCGAATCTAGCCGTACTGGCGTTCCTTTCTGCGTTTGCTTTCGTTCTTTATCTTGTATCACGCACCTAGCGTCGAAGGAGACCTTGTGACCCAGTTGGAGCTGAATGAGAAGGTGAATTCCATTGCTACCGGCCCCTCGCTCATCACCGCTGCCGTTGCCGGCCTCGACGATGCCACACTCCGTCGCAAGCCTGCGCCCGGCAAGTGGTGCATTCTCGAGATTCTGGGCCACTTGTCCGATATCGAAGTCCTGTACGGTTACCGGTTGCGACAGATGCTGGCCGACAAGGAGCCCGTCATCGCTCCCATCGACCAGGACCACTGGGCCCGCAACCTGGGCTATCTCGAAGCCACGCCCAACGAGCTGCTCGAGGCCTACCAGGCCGCCCGCCGCGCCAACCTCCGTCTGCTCCGCCGCCTGAAGCTGGCGGACCTGGAGAAAGGCGCCTTCCATCCCGAGCTCAAGCGCAAGGTAACTGTGGCTGATCTGGTCGGCATGATGGCCGCCCACGACCCCAACCACCGCAGCCAGATCGAGCGGCTCAAACAGCCGGCGAAGGTCTAGCAGATTTCTGGCTTGCCTCGGACCCTTGTGTCATACTAAGATATGACATTATGTCATACCAAAGTAAGGCAAAACGTCATGCCGCTTCCGCCCCGCCCCGCCGGCGCCGCCAGCGGCGCACCTTCTCCCTGGCTCCCGAGACCATTGCGTACATCGAGCAGGTGCAGAAGAAGCAGGACACACCTTCGCTCAGCGCCGCTTTCGAGGCCATTGTGCGCGAGCAGCAGCAGAAGGAATGGATGGATAAGATCAACGCCGAGACCACAGCCTATTACGACTCCATGACCGAAGAAGAAGCCGCTGAAGAGAAGGCATGGGGTGAGATGGCCGCTCGAGCCTTGCTCCAGAGTGACGGATCATGAGCCCGCCGCCCCCGTCCCGCGGCGAGATCTGGTTCGCCAAAATGCCCACCGCGCCGCCCGACAAGTCTCCTCGTCCGATGATCGTGGTCTCGGTGGATGCGCGAAACACGAACCCTGGCGCTTCCACCGTCATCGTGATCCCACTCTCCACTTCCCCCAAGCGCGCTCCAACTCACCTGGAGCTGTCACCCGGAGAAACGGGCCTGGCGGAATACTCCATCGCTCGCAGCGAGGACATCAGCCTCATGCGCAAGGAGTGGCTGCTGGCGCCTCGTCAGCCGCTTCGCCGGATCACCGAGGAACGCATCCGCCTGATGGCTCGCGGTGTCTTGGCAGCCATGGGTGTGCCTTCTGCGGTGTAACCATGCGTTTTCCACAAAGAGTGAACATTATTCACAGCGAACGTGGCACCTCGCCCGTGTTGAAATAGACCCAAATGTCTAACCCCGGCTCCCCTGCCGACACCGTCAAGCAGCAGGCGGACATCGTCCGCGTCGTCGGCGACTATGTGAAGCTGAAGAAGTCCGGGGCACAGAACTTCAGCGGGCTTTGTCCCTTTCACAAGGAAAAGACACCGTCTTTTTCCGTCCACGCCACGCGCCAGTTCTTCCACTGCTTCGGATGCGGCGCTTCCGGCGACGTCTTCACCTTTGTGCAGAAGATGGAGAACATCACCTTTCCCGAAGCGGTGCGCGCAGTGGCGCAGAAACTCGGCATTGCCCTCCCCAAATCCGCCTTCCGTGGAGAAGACGCGCAGGAAGCCGGGCTACGCTCCGCCCTGCTGGACGCTCACGAGCGTGCCTGCGCCTTCTTCCAGGAACAGCTTCAAAAACCCGAAGGCGCCCGCGCGCGCGAGTATCTTGCCGAACGCAGCCTGACGGCCGAGGCCATTCGCAAGTTTCGCATCGGCTACGCGCCCGACTCCGGCTTCCTGCTGCGCGACCGCCTCAAGGGCTCTTTTCCCGAGGAGGCCCTGCGCGCCTCCGGCCTGTTTTCCTGGAAGCAGGAAGGCGAAGGGGCTATGTACTCGCGCTTCCGCAACCGGGTCACGTTCCCCATCTCCAGCGAAACCGGCCGGATCATCGCCTTCACCGGCCGCACGCTCGCTCAGGACGAAAAATCCGGCCCCAAGTATCTCAACTCGCCGGAAACCGCCATCTACTCCAAGTCGCGTGTACTGTTCAATCTCGACCGTGCCCGCGAAGCGGTGCGCAATCTGGGCTACGCCATCCTGGTCGAAGGCCAGATGGACTGCATTGCCGTGGACTCCGCCGGCTTTCACAACGTGATGGCCAGTTCCGGCACGGCCTTCGCCGACGCGCAGGCCCGTTTGCTGGCCCGCTTCACTCACAAGCTGGTGGTGAGTTTCGATCCTGACGCTGCCGGTGCCGCCGCCGCCGAGCGTTCTCTGGCCTTGCTGGTAGAGGAAGACTTCCAGATTAAGGTGCTGACCCTGGAGCCGGGCTTCGACCCTGATCTTTTCCTGCGCCGGCGCGGGCGAGAAGCCTACGCTGCCGCCCTGCGCAATGCTCCCAAGTATTTCGACTACCTCATCGAGCGTGCGCGTGCCCAGTTTCCCGTGCGGACTCCCGAAGGCAAGGTGCAGGCGGTGAATTTCCTGCTGCCGCACATCCACCGCGTGCCTCACCGCATCGCCCGCGACGAACTGGCCAACGAGATCGCCCAGAAGCTGGCGATTGAAACCTCCACCCTGCGCCAGGAACTGCGGCACGCGGCAAGCACGCGCTCAGGCACGATAAAACTGGTGGCCGAACCACAGATCACCGACGCTGAGCGCATCCTGATTCGGGCATTGGCGGCCGGAGGACAGGTTCAGGTGGAACGGTCCACCACAGCCTCCGAGCCCGACGAGCAACTCGACCTGGCCCGCCACGCCCGCTACACCCTCTCGACCGAGAACCTGCACCTTGGGCTGACGGCCGAATCGCTCATCCAGGCGCTGCTGGGGGTGGAGAGCACGGATCCGATGTCACTCCCGCTGTCAGAAGCCGACCGCCGCCTGCTGGCTGCCACCCTCATGGACGAGCGAGAGAACCTAACGCCCGGCCTGCTGGAAGGAGCCATTGAGGCCCTGCGCCGGCTGCATCTGGAGCGCCGCCAGCGCAATTTGAAGACCCAGATCGCCGACGCCGAGCGTCGCCAGGACTCCGGCACTCTGTCACAACTCCTGCGGGAGAAGCTGGAAGTTGACCGGGCCCTCACCGCCCCGTAAGGTCGGTTCCAAACGGCAAAGTGGACTAAAAACCCTGATTTTCAGGCCGGTCTGGAATCCCCGGGGGCGGCTTTAACATCTAATCTTTGCAAAGGCAGTTGCGGTGACCTACCCATCGGAACGACGCCTCAGGCGGGCTGGAGCCTCCGGAAGGTTTGTGCTAACATTTATAAGGTTGTCCACTTTCCGTTCGACCTTTCCGGTTACGTCCGCACAGAGAGTTGTCTGCCGTCAGGGGTGTCGGCCCCTGCTTGTGAGAGGAACTGAGCTTGGCTCTCGACGACAAGTTTGACGATATCAAGAAGCTGATTGATGCAGGCAAGGAGAAGGGCTACTTGACCTACAGCGAGGTCAACGACCTCATTCCCGCGGACGTCCATTCGCCCGACGACCTCGACGACCTGCTGACCACCATCGGTACGCAGGGCATCGACGTGCTCGAGGGCCATCCCAAGATGCCTTCCTCGGAGCTCGAGCGCAAGTTCGAGCACGACATCGAGGCCGGCGAAGACGTCGAACTCGACCTCTCTCCCGGCGCCCTGGAAAAGACCAACGACCCGGTGCGCATGTACCTGCGCGAGATGGGCACCGTCCCGCTGCTCACCCGCGAGGGCGAAGTCGAAATCGCCAAGCGCATCGAGCGCGGCCAGTTGCGCGTTCTGCAGGCCATTTCCCGCTCGCCCATCGTCATCCGCGAGATCCTGGCCATTGCCGACGACCTCAAGCGCGGCGCCCGCAGCATCAAGGAAATCGTCACCATTGACGAGGAAGAGATCACCGA
>JBOGLL010000018.1:0-3801 GCA_050746065.1 Terriglobales bacterium
GTGATATTCGTAAGGCAGGCGGCTGTCATCGCAGTGCCCGCCCGTGATGCCCAGACCGGGTCCGGCGGCTACAATGCGCGGGCCGGGAACGTCGCCGGCAGCGATGGCGTCGCGCAAGGCCACGTCGCTGAAGCCTTCCGCGCCCAGGTTGCGCACGGTGGTGAAGCCCGCCTCCAGCGTGCGTTTGGCATTCTTGGCGCCGATCAAGGTGGAGCGTGCCACCGAAATGCCCAGGGTCTCATAGCCGAACTTGGGATCGCCAGTCAGGTGTGTATGGACGTCGATCAGGCCGGGCAGCACCGTGGCGTTGGGCAGGTCGATCACCGTCCAGCCCACCAGCGGCCGCGCGTCGGCTGCGGGCACGATCTTCTCGATGCGGTCGCCGTTGACGACAATGGCCTGGTCGCGCAGCACTTGCCCGGTTTTCACGTCGAGCAACCGCCCTGCACGGATGAACGTGCGTTTGGGAGCGAGCTTGATGCCTTCCTGGGCGGCGGCAGGAAGTACAAGGAAGGCCAGTACACCTGCACAGACGCAGCTCCGATAGATGTTCAGCGATGACATGAAGTTCCCTTTCGACGGGACAGTGTAAGCTGTGCGGCCATGGATGCGAAGGAGATTTCCCAGCTGCTTGTGCCGTTCGTTCCTGCTCCCGGGCTGAACGCGAAGCAGTTGAATCATATATCGATGTATATCGATATACTCCTGCGATGGAACCGCAAGATGAATCTCACGGCGGTGCGCGAGCCGGAGGAAATCGTAAGGCGTCACTTCGGGGAATCGCTGTTTGCGGCGCGCCACCTGTTTGCGGAACGCCCCGACCCAACTATGCGCGTGATCGACGTCGGCTCGGGCGCCGGCGTTCCTGGACTGCCGCTGAAAATCTACGCGCCCGCGGTTCACTTGACGCTGATCGAATCCCACTCACGCAAGGCCGCATTTCTGCGCGAAGTGATTCGCGCGCTGAAGCTGACAAACGCCGAAGTGTTTGCCGCACGTGCGGAAGAGTTCCAGGGGCGCGCGGAACTGGTGACGCTGCGCGCGGTTGAGAAGTTTGAGCGAGCTCTACCTGTGGCAGCGCGATTGGTGGAGCCGGGAGGCCGGATTGCGCTGCTGATCGGTGTGCGCCAGGTGGAGCTCGCCAGGCAGGCCTTGCCTGACCTGGTCTGGAACCTGCCCCAGTCCATCCCGGAGTCGGCGGAGCGCGTCCTTTTGGTGGGTGGAACCAGGAAAGGCAAGAATCGACTCTGAAAAAAGTGGGACACAGGCCCGAATTTCGGGCTTCAGGGCATGGCGTGGCCAAGTTAACCGCTGGTCTTTTCCTACCCGAGTGGGGTGCAGCCTAAGATCCGAACTCGAATCCACCCAGGTTTAGTTGCTTGGTTATCATGTATTACTGATGAGGTACGTATAGGAATAGTAATAAGTGGGAGAAGCTCCGCCAATTAAACCGGCCTCGATGTAATTCGCTGCAATACTTGCCTTGTTACAAGATCTAAAGTGGAGCGCCCGTTAGCTCGGCACCCACCAGTCGCCAGCCTAGTAAACCCATGTTTATATTACCTAAGTATAAAACTTCCAATAGGTGGGGGAGATATTGGGCAAGAAGCACGATTTGGGGTCAAGAAGGCGCGTTGGAGCCAGAATTTGGCTGGATTCTCCCGATTTTTGACCCGATGAACCAAGGTAGTAAACATCTCCATCGAAGCCATCTGTTCCACGTGGAACAACGTTTCAGGGCTGGCAGAAGCGAGCTCAAGCCATACGTTCCCCGTGGAACATCACTCACCTGCACCAATTTCCGGCATTGCCAAGGCGCAAACTTCCGTCGTACTCTGAGTTGAGGCTCGCGGTTCTCTCGCAAAATCGGCTCATGGGACGCGTAATCGCCGTTGCCAACCAGAAGGGTGGCGTGGGCAAGACCACAACTGCCATCAATCTGGCGGCTTCGTTTGCTGCTGCCGAAGTGCCTACCCTGCTGGTGGATTGCGATCCGCAATCCAATTCTTCAAGCGGCTTGGGTTTTGCCAAGGACCCCAACCGGGCCTCCACCTATGACGTCATCATGGGAGTGCTGCCCGCAGCCGAGGCCGTGCTTCCCACAGCCCTGGAAGAGCTCTGGCTCGTCCCTTCGCACAAGAACCTGATCGGCGCCAACCTGGAGCTCGTAGGCATGGAGCGGCGCGAGTTCTGCCTGCTCGAGGCGCTGGCTCCGGTCCGCGCTCGCTATTCTTTTGTGGTCCTGGATTGCCCTCCGGCGCTGGATTTGCTTACGCTGAACGCTCTGGTGGCAGCGGATTCTGTGCTGGTCCCCATGCAGGCTGAGTACTTCGCCTTGGAAGGTGTGAGCGAATTGCTGGACACCGTGGCCCGCATCCGCGAAGCCTTGAATCCCGGCCTGGAGCTTGAGGGGGTTGCCCTGACCATGTTCGACGAGCGCACCAACTTGGCCCAGCAGGTAGCAACGGAATTGAAGACCTTCTTTGGGGAGCAGCTGTTTTCAACCACCATCCCACGCAACGTGCGGCTCGCCGAAGCGCCCAGCCACGGACAGCCGGCCTTGCTCTACGACCCGCGCTCTCGCGGGTCCGAAGCGTACATCCGCCTGGCCAAGGAAATCATGGAACGCACGCTCGCCCGCGGCCCAAGCGAGCCTAAGAACTCTCAACCCGCCGTAGTTGGATCCTGAAAAGAAAGATTGAGGTGAGCTTCCGATGATCAGCGACAAACGCAAAGCGCTGGGCCGAGGCTTGGATGCTCTGCTTCCTTCGCGCGGAAATGGCGGAACTTTTGCGCCGTCTCCCGCGGTCGCGCCCTCGGCCGCCGCTGCCGCAGTGGCGGAACCCGGGCGTGAGGTGGTTGAGATCCCGGTGGACCAGATTGACCGTAATCCCAACCAGACGCGTACTCACATTGATGAAGACGCGTTGAACGAGTTGGCCGCATCGATTGCGGCTTCAGGTGTAGTACAGCCAATCGTGGTACGGCCCGCGCCCGGTGGACGCTACGAACTCATCGCCGGACAGCGCCGCTGGCTGGCGTCGCAGCGGGCAGGGAAGTCGGTGGTGCCTGCCATTGTGCGCACCGTCTCCGCGCGCCAGGCCATGGAGATGACCATCATCGAGAACCTGCAGCGCGAGGACCTGAACCCGATGGAGCAGGCGCGGGCCTACGAAAAGCTCTCGGCTGAGTTTGCAATGACACAGGAGGAAATGGCGGAGCGCACCGGGAAGCAAAGATCGTCAGTGGCCAATTTTCTTCGGTTACTGAAATTACCGTTAGAACTGCAATCGGAGATCGAGCAGGGCCGCCTGAGCTTCGGTCATGCCAAGGTGCTGATGATGCTGGACGATCCCGAAGCCATGCTACGCGTGGCCCGGCGAGTGGTGGAGAAGGCGCTCTCCGTGCGCCAGACGGAGGACCTCGTCTACAGCCTGACGCAGCCGGCAGAGAAAGAAGTGCGCGAGAAGAAAAAGACCGATCCCAATGTTCGCGCCGCCGAACAGGAGCTGGAACGCCTGCTGGGCACGCGAGTCGAGATCAAGGACCGCAAGGGGAAGGGAAAAATCGTCATCCAGTACGCGTCGCTGGAGGAGTTCGATCGAATCATCGAGGCATTGAGGTAAAAGACTCGGGCAATTGAATCATTGAGTCATTGAATCATTGCCGTGCATAGAAGCGAGCAGAGCAATGATTCCGCAATGATTCAATGATTCAATCGCTCAATGATTCAATGATCCGATGACTCAATGATTCAATCGGTCAGGCCTTGCCGCGCATTTTGGCCAGCCACCAGCGCAC
>JBOGLL010000019.1:0-3407 GCA_050746065.1 Terriglobales bacterium
CGTTCGAAGTTCGTCCACGAACACATAGAAATCCGTGCCGATCACTCCGATCACGGCGTGCGGAGTCTTGACCTCGTATTTCGCCCCCGGCTTGGTCAGCTTCACTACCCGGCTGCGCAGGCGTCCGTAGCTCAGCTCCAGTTCCGTCTGCTGGGACGTGGCGTCATGCTGCAGCACGCGCATCTGGCTGTTCGACCCCATGCTCAACTGCGAGCCGTCCAGCAGTTGCGCGCGCAAGCGCCCGGTCGGCAGGGTCTTCAGGAAATCATTCCACTGCACCTCGTCTTTCACCTTCAGCACCTGCTCGTTGCGCGTGGCCTCGGGACGCAGAGCGCCCACTTCGCCGGCCTTCTGGCCTGCGGGCGGGGCTTGTGGCGCGCACAGGGATGGCAGGGGAGAAATCAGGAGGCACAGCAGGACAGCGATTACCTGCGTTGCCGGGGAGCAAGCGGCGATCCGAGGCATGACGAACCTCCTCGTGATTCCAGCTCAGCACTGCGCAAAGACCCGCCTGCGACAGTGGGGTGAGGCGCACAGCCTAGAACGGCATTGCGCTATGCGTCAAGAGGACCAAAGAACCCGTCACTGCAATCCGGTAACGAACTCCACGCCCACGGTCCTGCCGTTGCGGTAGCGGACCACCACCTCCACCGTGTGAAGCACGTGTCCCGCGGGCTCGACGATGGAAAGCCGCAGCTTGCGTCCCGGCTCGAGCCCAGCCAAGTCTTCCTCGGATGCGGCAATGATGGTCAGACCTCCGCCGCCCGCGGCTTCGACCTTGCCCAGTTGACGGAAGGATTCATCCACCGCGTAGGTGTCCTCGGGAATCTTCAGGCGGGGAAATTGGCGGCGCTCCTGGCTCATGTCGTCATCTGGTCATCTAGTGATCTGGTCATCTGGTCATCTGCAAACGGGGCAGCGCTTTCAGATCACCAGATGACCAGATGCCCACATGGCCACATGAGCTTCATTCTCCCAGCACGATCTTGGCGATCGTCTGCAACTGCATGTTGCTGGTGCCTTCGTAGATCTTGCCGATCTTCGCATCGCGGAAGTATTTCTCCACCGGATAGTCTTTGGTGAATCCGTAGCCCCCGTAGACCTCCACCGCCAGCGAGCACACGCGCTCGGCCACCTGCGAAGTGAACAGCTTGGTCATGGCGGCCTCTTTCACGAAGTTCAGCCCGGCATCCTTCATGCGGGCCGCGTTATAGACCATCATGCGCGCGGCTTCCAGTTCCGTGGCCGCCTGCGCGATCTGGAACTGCAGGCCCTGGAACTCCGCCACCGCCTTGCCGAACTGCTTGCGTTCCTGCGCGTACTTCACGGCGTACTCGAGCGCGCCCCGGGCCATCCCCACCATCTGCGCGCCAATGCCGATGCGCCCTTCGTTCAGCGTCTCGATGGCGATCTTGTATCCCTTGCCCGGCTCGCCCAGCACGTTCTCTTTGGGAACGCGGCAGTCTTCCAGAATCAGCTCGCAGGTCGAAGAAGCCCGGATGCCCAGCTTGTCTTCCTTCTTGCCCACGCTGAACCCGGGGAAGGTTTTCTCCACCAGGAACGCGGTGATGCCTTTGTAGCCCGCGCTGGGGTCCATGGTGGCGAACAGCACGAACAGGCCGGCTTCCTTGCCGTTGGTGATCCACAGCTTGCGGCCATTCAGAACGTACTCGCTGCCTCGCAGTTCCGCGCGTGTCTGCAAGGCGAAAGCATCGGAACCTGAACCCGCTTCGCTCAGCGCGTAGGCTCCCACCAGGTCGCGGGTCATGCGCGGCAAGTAGCGCTTTTTCTGCTCGTCGGTGGTCCAGGTAAGCAGGGCGTTGTTCACCAGCGTGTTCTGCACGTCGACGATCACGCCTGCCGAGGCGTCCACGCGGGAGACTTCCTCTACCGCCAGCACCGCCTCGAAGAAACTGCCCGCGCCTCCCCCGTATTCCTCCGGCACCTCGATGCCCATCAGCCCCAGCTCGAAAAACTGCCGGATCAGGGCCTCGTCGAAGACGGCTTTTTCGTCCATCTCCCGTACCAGCGGGCGGATCCGGTCTTCGGCGAACTGCCGGACGTTGTCGCGGAACAGGATCTCGTCTTCGGTCAGCGCCACCAGCGGAGGCGGCGGGACGGCTTTCTGCGCGAGTGTGTGGGCCATGGGAAGCCTGCGTTCCTGGACTCAGTGGAGGGAAAATTCTAACACTTCGCCGGCCGCCTACCGCCGCTTGCGGCGGTAGACGATGCGCAGCTTCTCTCCGGTGAGGATCCTGCGGATCTGGACCCGGGCGTGGACCGCCCAGGGGCCGGTGGCGTCCATGCGGGCGTAGGTCTGCCAGTGCCGCAGGGCCTTGCGCGGTTGTTTCATCTTTTCGTAAGCCAGCGCCAGGTTGTAGTGGGCGTCGGCGTAAGTAGGCGCCAGTTGGATGGCCACCTTGTACGCCTGGGCCGCATCCGGCAGGCGCCCGGTCTCGTCCAGTACGTTGCCCAGGTCGAAGTAAGCCAGCGCATAGCGCGGATCCACATCGACGGCTTGGCGGTAGTGCTGCTCCGCCAGGCCGTACTCGCGCCGGTTGTAATACAGCGTTCCCAGGTTGATGTGGGCGGCGGCGTGGCTGGGATCCAGTTCCAGCGCGTGCTGATAGGCCTCGATAGCTTGGGCATGCATCGCCGGTTCTTCCTCGAGGGCAATGCCGCGGGCGAAGAATTCTTCCGCCGACTCCGCCGGACGCAAGGTCTTGACCCTGGCGGCAACCACGTTTTCCCGGGAGGTAAAATCCATCACGAACTGCCCGGCGATGGGTTCCACCGCGCTGCCCCGGTGCCGGAACGCCACCCGCGTGCCCGTGGAGAACGTGCCCGCCTCCAGCAGCGGATTCTCCATGCCCGCCACCTGGCGCTGCATGGCTTTCAGCGACTCGCGGATCACCGCCGGACGAACGCGCTTGGAGCGCAAATCAAGGAGCTTCTTGAGTTTGAGGAGATCGAAAAAGGAATAGACTTCCGCGGGCTCGATCAATCCGGCCCGCTCCCAACCCGCCAACTGCTGCGCCGTCACCCGCAGGATGCGCAGCGCGTCCGCTCGAGGGTATCGTTCCACTTTGTCGGTTAGTCCAGTACCTCGTGCTTACCGCCATTATCGAAACCGGATTTCATCTGCGCAAGCGAAAGTTTTCCACAGACTACGAAGAGTCAATAGCATCGCTTAGGTCAGACTTGGGATGATCGGTGAGGTTGGATATGCGTGTTCGATGTTGGTCGCGTGGATTGGTGCACTCTGTACTCTGTACTCGCGCAGCGAGGGATCTCCTCCCTTTACGCTTTCCGGCATCGCCGCTAAAATTGATTTCATCCTGCCCAGGGCCGACGTAGCTCAGTTGGTAGAGCAGTCGATTCGTAATCGACAGGTCATCGGTTCAAGT
>JBOGLL010000020.1:0-4168 GCA_050746065.1 Terriglobales bacterium
CACAACACCGCTAAAATTGATTTCATCCTGCCCAGGGCCGACGTAGCTCAGTTGGTAGAGCAGTCGATTCGTAATCGACAGGTCATCGGTTCAAGTTGAGGCGCTTGGCAGGCGTGAGCGCAGGTGAGGCCGCCGCAGCGGCCGAACCGAGGCGGGAGCCTGCCGCCGAAATCCCGAGTCCGCCACGGCGGACGAGGGATCTCCTCCTTTACGCCTCTTCACAACACCGCTAAAATTGATTTCATCCTGCCCAGGGCCGACGTAGCTCAGTTGGTAGAGCAGTCGATTCGTAATCGACAGGTCATCGGTTCAAGTCCGATCGTCGGCTCCATACCATCTCTTCAACTCAGAACTGAATCCACTCACTGGGTACTAGGTACTGGGTGCTCAAAAAATAAGAAAGGCCGCCCGGCAGCTCGGGCGACCTTTTCAAGGGAGAATAGTTTCAACGGCAAAACCGCCGAAACTTTCTACGAAAATCTTAAGAGGGTGCGAAGTGCGGTGTCAAGAAATTTCTTGATAATAAATACCTTTATTTTCAATGAGTTAGCAAATTGCTAATATTTCCCACAGAAATGACAAAAAATGTCATTCCGCTCTTGGCTTGCGCGCTAAGGCTTCTATGTCCAACGAGTTAGCTGAGGCCTCCTGGCCCCCCGAATTTGCTGCCACGGCCGTGCCTCGCAGGTTCAGTTGAATTATCTCCACGTCCTGGGGGCGATCGAACACCCGGTCGGGATAGAGGCGCTTCAGCAGCAAACGGACGGCTCCGAAGGCCACGCCCGAAAGCAGCGCCGCAGCCAGGATTAGCCCGATAAGGGTGAAGATGACGATGAGCAGACTGCCAATGTTGTCTCTGGGGCCCGGCGTGTACTCGTTCCACGTAACTTCGGCGTCGTAGTTCACCGCGGCGAGCAGCGCCTTGGCCTCGGACGCCGACGCTGGCGCGGTCACCAGCACTACGATCGGTCCCGTACGCTTCACGCTGATGCCGGCTGGCACTTCCGTTTTGAGATCGGCCGCTCCGTGTGCCGCGGTCGCCTGAGCCACCTTTTGCTGGATCAGATTCAGTTGCTCGGTGGCGATCTGTGGCGTGGGATAGGAGATCAGCATCATGGTGGCTTCGCCGGAAGCCGACTGATATTTGCCCAGCACCACTTCCGGACCGAGGCTGAAGTTCACCAGCGAAGCCGGAAGCGGGGCCTCGACGGCGGCCAGTCCTACCGGTCCCACTACGTACCGTGCCGAATTTCGCTCATAGCTGTCCTTGGGCAAATAGGTGGGCAGGCTGGGAGGACTGCTGGCTTCGCGCGCGGAAGGCTGTGGCAGTGCCGCGGCCAGTTCGCGCAAGTCCGCCGCGGACATGGTCGTCACCTTGTCCAGCCTCACGTTCACCAGCACATTGCCGCGGTAAAAGAGCACGTGTTCGCCGGCCGCGCCGCCCTGGTTCCCAATGTCCTCGTAGAGCATGCGGGGTTCTTTGTAGAAGGTAAAGGCGCCATAGGCACCGCTGGTGTCGCGAAAGCGCGCCGCCCGTACCTCCATGCGGCGCCGCTCGCGGACATACGTGGCGGACTCGAAGTCGGTGAAGCCGTACTCCTCGAGCAGCGCGGGCTGCGCTGCATCCGCCATACGTGCCTGGTGGCCCGTCTGGGCGCCCACCTGCTTGCTCCATCCCGCAAACTGGGCGGGCAGGAAACCTGCGTTCGCCGCGTCCTGCGCAACGACCGCTGCGGCGCACAGCAGTAGGCCAGAAAGGGAAAGGGCTTTTCTCACGCAGCACACGCTTCCATTAGACACCGGGAAGCCTGCCGATGACCAGATGACCCGATGATCGGATGACGAGATGTCCTACGGCGCCGGTTCGGTGTTCTTCTGCGACGCCACCTTGATGCCACTCAGGCCTTCGGCGTATTTGGCTACGCCGCGGTAGAGAGACTCGGCCAGCTTCTGCCGGTAGTCGCCCTTGCGCAGGTTCTTTTCGTCCTTGGCATTGCTGAGGAAGGAAATCTCGGCCAGCACCGACGGCATATTTGCCCCGATGAGTACCACGAACGGGGCCTTCTTCACGCCGCGGTTGCGCACCCCGGGGGTCTTCCTGGACACGCCGGCATGCAGAGCGGTCTGCACCGCAGAAGCGAATTCGCGCGATTCCTCGATCTTTTCCGTCAGCGTGATCTTCTTTACCAGATCCTGCAGCTCGTGGATCGACGCCTCCGACACCGCATTCTCCCGCGCCGCCACTTCCAGGGCGTCGGCCGACGTGGTGAAGTTCAGGTAGTAGGTCTCCACCCCGCGCGTCGAGCGGTCGCGGCTGGAGTTGGCGTGGATGGAAAGGAACAAATCGGCGCGATGCTGGTTGGCCACGGCCGTGCGGCTCTCCAGGGGAATGAAGGTGTCGTCATGCCGGGTGAAGACCACTTCCGCCCCCAGGCGGTCTTCCAGCATCTTGCCCAGGCGCAACCCTACGTCCAGAACCAGCGCCTTCTCCTCCAGACCTCCCGGGCCGATGCTGCCGGTGTCGTGCCCGCCGTGTCCGGCGTCGATCACGATCTTGCCGATCTTCAGTCCCAGGGCCCGGATGAGGGAGTGTTCGCCATCCGCCATAGGTTTGGCTTCGTGCCCGGCATCGGTTTTCGGCTTTTCCTTCTTCTTGTCCTTGCCGGACGCGCGCGGCACTACGGCTTCGAACGTCGGCTCGCTGGTCGGCCGCGTTGTGGCCATCACCTTGGGTTCTTCCGAGGACGAACCGGGAGCCGCTGACGGCGGCGCAGCAGCCGGGGGCGGAGGCGGCGGCCCGATGGCCACCGTCACCGCCGAAGGATTCGGCTTCTCCGGCTTGGCCTCGGTCTTCAGTTCGCTTTTGACCTCAGGCTTCGATTCCTGTTTCGCGGTCGTTGTTGCAGTTGTGGGTGGCGGCTCGCTCCTTGCAGCGGATGCCACCTGTCGCGGCGACTCCGCTCCTGGTTCCGTCGGCTTGCGAGTGCCCGGGTCCGGGACGGAAGGATGTGGCGCAGCCTTGCGCTCGGCCACCTTCACCGGCGTGCGCCCGCGGATGTCGATCACCAGCCGGTACGGCTCGGGAAGCAGGAAGGCGGAATACTCGGAAACCGCGTCCACCTCCAACACTACGCGCGTGACGTTGCGCTGGTACTGCCCCAGGCGGATGCGGCGCAGGAAGCCGCCCCCCTCTACCTCGATGGTCTTGCCTACCCACTCGTAGGAGAGTTTGGCATCGTGGAGGTCGAAAAAAATGCGATCCGGATTGGGGATGCGGCCGGCTTCATACTTCACTACCCGCTCAAGATCAATGGCGATGCGCGTATAATCCGCGCCCGACCAGTGGCGGATATTGGTGACCAGCGCCGGGCGATCGGAGTGGGGAAGGGGCGTCAGCGTGGCGCCCACAGGAGCAACCACCGGCGCGGCCACTTTCGGGGCGGGCGCGGGAGGTGCGCTGGTCGCTGCTTCTTTACTGGGTGAGGGCTTCTTCTCCGGCTGGCGTTTGGACGCCGTCACCGGCGCATTCAAGTCTTCGATGGCGGCGCGCGCCACGTCGGCCAGTTTGTGGTCGGGATACAGCCGCAGGAACTCCTGATAGGCCGCGCGCGCTTTCGCCGTGTTCTCCAGATCGTCGCGCTGGATCTCCGCCACAGTCAGCAGGGCCTCCCAGCGGTAGCGGCTGCCCGGATACTCCCGTCGCAGGAACCCGAACTGCTCAATGGCATCTTCCAGAATCCTGGGGTCGTCGAAGATGCGGCCCATGTCGGTCTTGACCTGGGCCATGGCGTTCAGTGCTTCGTGGGCGCGGGAAGAAACCGGGCTGATGCGGTAGACCCGCCAGTAGGCGTCGATTACCCTGCGGTATTCACTGCGTGTGCGGTCGGCGGTGGGCAGGGCTTCCAGCGAGCGACGCATCCGCTCAGCCGACTCAAACTGCGCTTGTGCCTGCGGCCGGCTGCTCGAAACATTGCGTTGGGAGGGGCGGCGTTCGGGGCGCGCTTCGGCGGATGCCGGTAGCAATAAGGCCAGCGTCAGGGCGGCGGCCAGGAGCCGCAGACTACGGCTTCGCGCGATGTCTGGCATCCTCAGGTTCCCGGCTGCCCTCCTAATCCGTGTTAGAGAAGCGCACCACACCGTTCTGCTGGCGGCTGGCGCGGATGGGCGC
>JBOGLL010000021.1:0-4730 GCA_050746065.1 Terriglobales bacterium
CCGATGCCTGGAAGAACTCCTACTCAGAGAACACCAACCGCAAGGTGTGGGCGGCGAAGTACGTCGGCCGTCACCCGAATCTGGTCGCCCTCGAGCTATCGAGCTTCAAGTGCGGGCACGATGCTCCCATCTACACCGTGGTCGAGGAAGTGGTGGAGCACACCGGCACGCCCTACTTCAGCTTCAAGGACATTGACGAGAACAAGCCCACCGGCTCCATCAAGATTCGCGTCGAGACCATCGGCTACTTCCTGAAGCGCTACCGCGAAGACATGGTCCGCGAGCATGGCAAGAAGCGCACCATTGAAGAGCAACTCGCGCGCTTCGAAGAGCAGATCCGTCGCGAGCTGGCCACCGCGGAAAAATACCGCGGCGTCGAGCAGCCTGAAGTGTCAGCCGATGCCCTGGTACAGATCCAGAGCGCGCCGTCCGAGAGCCGCGACATGGCGGGCGTAGGCGGCGACTAGAGCGAATCAGCCGGCCCGCTCGTTCCACAATCCCTTAAGCAGGGACCGGATCGTCTCCCACTCGGAGCCTACAGGCGTAGCCGCCATCCGCTAGAATGGACGCGTGGTTCCTGGATGGCTTGGCGCGGGCTTCCGGAACGAGAAACCAGAAACGAGAAACCAGAAACCGATGTTGATGGAATCCGACAAGGTGATGTTTGAGATTTACCGGGAGACGCAGTATTCCGGGAAATACAAGGTCGTCTATTTCACCGAACTGGGCGACCACAACCGCGAGTTCGAGATCAATCGCGCCCTGTCTGGCGAGCACTTCTACGACGGATTCCTAAAGAACCACGGCAAGGACGAAGCCAAGGATGTCATCGAAGGCCTTATCAAGCGCCTGAACGAAGGCGAAAAGATCACCCCGCAACAGTTCGAGGCCACCCTCCAGCCCTACGCGCCCCCGCCCGCGGCCACCAGGAAGTAGTCACGAGCAGCCCGATTTCCTCGGTGTCCTCTGTGCCTCTGTGGCATATATAATCGAGCGCGATGGCAACCGAACCGCAGGCACCCGCGAAAACTCCCGGCATGGTTCCGGACGAACTCAAGCAGGAGCCTCGTTCCAAGGGCCTCATCACGCCTCGAAAAAAGAAGCCCAAAGAGCTGGCGGTGATCACCGAATGCTGTACCGGCTGCGCCGGTTCGCCCGCGTGCGTCGAATATTGCCCGGTAGAAGACTGCATGTTCTGGGTACCCGACGAAGACCATCCACCCTTCGGCCGTATTTCGGTGGATCCCATCCTGTGTATCGGCTGCAAGAAGTGCGTGAGCAAAGGGCCGGACGGCTGCTTCCTCGACGGCTGCCCCTGGGATGCCATCGTCATGGTGGACACGGCGGAAGTGGAAAAGGCCGTGGGCGTGATGACGTTCTAGCGACTCAACTGGGAACTGAGTGCTAGGTACTGATTACTTCTCTCTTGCCCGTATCGCCTGCTCGGTCGCCTTCGCCTGCTGGGCGATGCGTTCGGGATAATTGGGCGTGTCGAACTGAAAGGGCTGGATGACCGGGAGGTCCTCAACGCGTCCGATGAGGTAAAGCGCGCGCAGCGCTTCCCACACCTGCTCGGTTCCGGGCTCGATCACACCCAATTCCGTGCCCGCCGTGACTTCAGCGCCTTCGTGCACCGCCACGGAGCGGATGCGTCCGGTGATAGGCGCGCGTACCTCAGTTTCTTCGCCGCTGGCGGAAATGTGCGCCAGCATGGTGCCGTGGTTGATGGGCGTGCCGGCCTTGGCCACGGCGGTAACGCGGCCCGCGCGGGGTGCTGCGACTACAGTCGGTTGAAGCATGGTCACGATCTGGTCGTGGCCGGCGTCGTCACCGAAACGCACCAACGAGAGCGCCGCATTCGAGCGCACCAGTGCAGAACCATCGCTGAGCATTGCCTTCAAGGTGTCGCGGAACTGTCCATTGGAAGTGTCTTGTCCCATCAACCAGGCGTCGGTGGTACGGATTTCCTCGACCCGGTGCGTCGACAGGCGCGATAGCTCCGGGTACCACTGCGAGGCGCTCCGGTCTCCGCGCGCCATGCGCTCGCCGATCTGGACAAGAGCATGCTGAATCTGGCGCGGCTTCGACTCATCGCGCAGATACTCACTAATCTGAGCATCGGTGAGCGGCCGCCCGAACCACGTGCTCCGCCAGAAGAAAAACGGCAGCAGCACAATGAACCACGCCACCGCGTAGAACAGCAGACGGTTACGCGTGGACATTCGTGGCTTCGAGCCTTGCTGTGCCACTACGTCTTGCTTGTCTTCCGAGCCAGCGTGCATGCGAGTTTGCGGAAATCAGCAGGCCACATCGTCAATGATCCGGTGATTCAATGATTCAATCGCTTCACTCAATATCAGCATCAAGCACCCGCTTCTGTCCCAGGTAATGCGACATGGCGTATTGCGCGAGCAATTTGGTTTGCAACTGGATGGTCGCGCCCCGCCATTCCCCGCGCAAATGCGGAGAGCTTTCCGCGTGCGAGCATTCGCCGCTTCTGCCGTACTGCGCGCCGAACCACGCCCCCTGGATGGGATCGAAGTGTTCGATTTCCCGCCAGGCTTCGTCGCCCACGGTTCCCGCGATGTCGACCTTCAGCCGTACAAGGGCCATGGATCACACGCGGAACCAATGGTAAAGCATCAGGTAGATGACCACACCGGTCACAGAAACGTATAGCCACACCGGATACGTCCAACGCGCGATGGCCTTGTGCCGCTCAAAATTCTTTTTCACAGCGCGGGAGAGGGTGACCACCACGAGGGGCACCAGGGTTACTGCCAGGATCGTATGCGAGATTAGGAGCGTGAAATATACGGGACGGACAAGCCCTTGTCCCTGAAATCGTACCGAGCCAACATTAAAGTGATAGTAGAGGTAGGAGCAGAGGAAGACTACCGAGCAGGCGACTGCGGAAACCATACATGTCGCGTGCGCCTGCATGCGCTTGCGCCGGATGAATTCACGACCCGTGAGGATGAACACCGCGCTCAGTCCGTTGAGCGTTGCGTTCAAGACTGGAAAAACGCTGAAGTCCCCGCCCATCGGACTCACGCTCCCGGTCCCGCACGTGCGGGACGGTTTGCCTCGCCATAGGCGATGACAAACATGGCGACGCAGAACGCCAGCAAGACGCCGAGCGCTGCTTCCGTCGAGACGTCTCCGGCAGCGGTTGCCGGGAAGAACGCGCGGCGCACTAACTCGACGCCGTAGGTCAGCGGATTCACCCGCATCACCGCGCGGATCCACCCGGAGGCGCCGCTCGCGGGAAAGAGTGCTCCGGAGAGCAGCCACAGGGGAATCAGGAACAGATTGATGATGGCGTGGAATCCCTGCGTGGAATCGAGTCGCCAGGCCACGGCGAAGCCCAGTGCGGTGAGCGCGAATGACACCAGAACTACTACTCCGACCACCAACGCCAGTCCTTCCACGCTGAACTGCGCGCCCACGAACGGCGCGAGCGCCAGGAAGACGAGTCCCTGCAGCGTGGAGAGCGTTGCGCCGCCCAGCACTTTCCCCAGCACGATCGCCGAGCGATGAATGGGCGCCACCAGCACCGAAAGCAGGAAACCTTCCCTCCGGTCCTCAATCACCGACATCATGGTGAAGATGGAAGTGAAAAGCACGATCATGATGAGCGTGCCGGGGAAGAAATATTCCAGATAGTGTTCCTGGCCGGCGCGGAACGACGTGCCGAAGCCCGATCCGATCACCAGCCAGAACACCAGAGGTGAGAGGATCACGCCGACCACGCGGCTGCGCTGGCGGTAGAAGCGCACCACTTCGCGCCACCACAACGACGCCACGGGCAGCACGATCCCGCTGCGCGGCTGTGCGACGGCTTGTGTGTCTGCGGACGCCATCATTCCGCCTTCGTTGCCCCACTTTTTTCGCGCTTCAGGAAATTGAGCCAGCCCGGCTCACGCATCTCCAGGAATGCGTTCAGAAAAAAGATGCCCGACATGGCCAGCAGGATGAGCGACATGAACAATCCATCCATGGTGGCGCCCAGCAGCCGGACTTCGCCATCCAGCAGGATCTTGCCCACGCCAGCCAGGGGCAGCATGCCCATCACTACGGATATCAGCAGCATCAGCGTTCGCACATGTCCTCCGTGGGTCGAAACATGCCTTAACGCGGGGGCTCCTCCCCCGCTTCACTCCAGAACCGGTGCCCGGTGCGGTCAATGAACACGTCTTCCAGCGTAGGTTTGCTCACCGAGATGGCTTGGACTTCGCCCGGAAAAGCCTCAATCACGTCGCTGGCAAAGCGATGGCCGTTGGCCCGTTCCAGGCGCAGCTTTCCGTCCATCACCGCGGGTGCGACGCCGAAGCGCGCCGCCACCCGCGCTGCCAATGATTCAGGATCGCGCGCATCGAGCACCACTACGTCCCCTCCGATGGAGCTTCTGAGTTCCGCGGGCGTGCCCAGGGCGACGATGCGTCCTTCGTTCAGGATCACGACGCGGTCGCAGCGTTCGGCTTCCTCCATCAGATGGGTGGTGACCACGACGGTGACGCGCTCTTCGTCGCGCAGCATCTTCAGGTATTGCCACAAGTCGCGGCGCGCGCCAGGGTCGAGGCCGGTAGAAGGCTCGTCGAGCAGCAACACCGAGGGCCGGTGCAGCAGGCCCTTGGCCAGTTCCACACGGCGCTGCAGGCCTCCTGAGAAAGTTTCCACGCGTTCGCCGGCGCGTGCAGCCAGGCCCACGCGCTCCAGCATGGCCGCGA
>JBOGLL010000022.1:0-3357 GCA_050746065.1 Terriglobales bacterium
GGCGGTCATCTGGACGGACGTAGTGCAGCTCTTCGTCTACCTCGGGGGAACGCTGGTGGCGCTGGCCACGATCCTCCAAGCCATTTCCGGAGGATGGACCACGGTGGTCGATCTGGCCGCAGCCGGCAGCAAGTTCCGCGTGCTCGACTTTTCCTTCGACCCGTCGGTGACCTATACCTTCTGGGCCGGACTGATTGGCGGATCGTTTCTTACCATGGCCAGCCACGGCACCGACCAATTGATTGTGCAGCGGCTGCTGGCCGCGCCCAACCGGCGCAGCGCGCAGGCGGCGCTGATCGGCAGCGGACTGGTGATCTTCGTACAGTTCGCATTGTTCCTGGTGATCGGCGTGGCGTTGTATGCCTTCTATCAGACCGCGGAACCGGGACGCGTGTTCGCCAAGTCAGACGTGGTTTTCCCCACTTTCATGGTCACGCACATGCCCGCGGGCGTCAGCGGACTGCTGATGGCGGCGATCCTGGCTGCGGCCATGTCCACACTAAGCTCGTCGCTCAGTTCGCTGGCTTCGACCTCGATGATGGACTTCTATCTGCGCCGCAAACCGCAAATCAGCGAGCAGCAACGCATGCGTCTTTCGCGGCTGGCGATCATCTTCTGGGCGGCGGTTCTGTTCGCACTGGCGCTGGCTTCGCGGCGCGGGGGACGCGTGGTGGAAGTAGGCCTGTCCATCGCTTCCGTGGCTTACGGGGCAATGCTGGGCGTTTTCTTGCTGGGCGCGCTGACGCGTCGCGCCAATGCAAACGGCGCGCTGGCAGGAATGGCTGCGGGGCTCGCGGTTGAGCTCTACCTGTGGACTTCCACGGACGTGCGCTGGACCTGGTGGGTGGCGGTGGGAACTGTGGTGACGTTCGCCGTCGGTTACACTACCAGCCTTTTGTTCCCATCGGCAAAGGGTGCAGAAACGCATGCCTGACCGGTCTCCCAACGTGCAACCCGAACTGGCTCGTGACCTCGACGTGCGGCACGCGGCCTCACTCGTGGTGGGCATCATCATCGGCAGCGGCATTTTCCTCGTTCCCACCGAGATGATGCAGGCGGTGGGCTCGGCCAGGCTGGTGTTCCTGGTCTGGATCGTGGGAGGCGTCCTCTCCTTCTTCGGCGCCGTCACCTACGCCGAACTGGGCGCAATGAAGCCGGGCGCGGGCGGCGAGTACATCTACGTGCGCGACGCATTCGGACCTCTGCTGGGTTTTCTCTACGCGTGGACCTGGATGACCATCGGCAAACCGGCGTCCATCGCCACGGTGGCCATCGGCATGGTGCGCGTTCTGGGGAACTTTCCTCTGCTCAGCTTTCTGCGCACTGAGATTGTGAGCTTCGCCGTGTTTTCCGAACGCATTTCCATCACGCTCGGACACGGGCTTGCGGTCACGGTAATAATCCTGTTCACGGCGCTGAATTACATCGGAGTGCGCAGGGCCGGCGACTTCCAGGTGGTGTTCACGATTCTCAAGGTCCTGATGATCCTGAGCATCGCGGTAGTGTGTTTCGGATCCGGCGGAGGCGACTGGAGCAATTTCTCCAGCCTGTATGAAGGCGCCAAGGGCGGCGTGACCGGATTCATGATCGCGCTCATCGCCGCGCTCTGGGCCTACGATGGATGGAACAATCTGAACATGGTGGCCGGGGAAGTGCGCCGGCCGGAGCGCGACATTCCTACGGCGCTGATTTTCGGCGTGGCTGCGGTGGCGTTTCTCTATATGCTCACCAACGCCGCGGTGCAGTACATGATGACGGCGCCGGCCGTCGCCGCGGTGCAGCGGCCGGCGTCGGACGCCATGCGGCTCGCCGCCGGATCCCTGGGCGCAGGACTGGTGAGCGCGGGCATGGCGCTCTCCATGCTGGTGACCATCACCGGACAGATCCTGACCGGCGCGCGCATCAATTACGCCGTGGCGCGTGACGGATACTTCTTCTCGAGCCTGGCGACCGTGCACCCGCGCTACCACACGCCCACGGTGTCGCTCATCGTGAGCGCGGTGCTCACCATCACCCTGATCCTGGTGGGAGGCAATTTCCAGCAACTGTTTTCGCTGGCGATTTTTGCCGCATGGCTGTTCTACATGATCGCCGCCAGCAGCATTTTTGTTTTTCGCCGGCGTGAGCCGGATGCACCGCGTCCATACAAAGCGCTGGGTTATCCGGTGGTGCCGGCACTGTTCGTGGCGGCGTCAGCGGTGTTGCTCTACTACTCCTTCGCTACCAATCTGCGCAACTCGCTGTGGGGATCGCTGGTGATCCTGACGGGCGTGCCGGTGTACTACGGGTTCGCAAGGAAGAAGCGGGGATAGCCGATGAGCACTTTCAAGATGTTAATGTATACAGTGATATAATAATTGTAACTAATTGATAATAAACATATTATTGTACATAATATTTTAATGCTGCTTGAGTGCATGAAATCGAGGTTTTCCCCCCTTCCGCGCGGGGCGAGGTCGCCCGCTTCCACACCGGGTTGCGCTGCTTGGGCGCGTCACTGATTGACGCGCTCGTAAACCTTGAGGTCTTCCTTGCGGCTTTCGGCGTATTCTTCAGCCGCAGGCGTCGACAGAGCAGAACAGGAGCAGCGGGGATGGATGCAGACTTCGTCATCGTCGGCGGAGGAATTGGCGGCACGGTGCTGGCGGAACTGCTCGGCCGAGGAGGAAAACGCGTGGTCGTGCTGGAGAAGACTACGGCTCCGCCGCCCTGGCTGCGACCGGAAGTGCTGTGGCCGGCAACCATGAAGGTGCTGTTTTCTCTGGTTCCGCAGCAGATCTGGGAAGAAGAGGACGTGCTCGCAGTGCGAGGCATCGAGCTGCATGACGGCAAGGGAACTTTGCCTTTCATCACCTCGCAGCTTTTGCGGGAGGCCGGCGTTCAACCCTGGTTCACCAATCCCAACCAGACGCGAGAACGGCTGTTGCGGCTGGGCTCATTTGAGTTGCGGCGGGGCATGGAGGTGGTGGCGGTACTCAAGGAGAAGGAACGCGTGGTAGGCGTCCGCACCCGAGAGCTGGCCACTGGCGCCGAGCGCGAAGTCCTGGCGCAGTTGACCATCGGCGACGATGGTGCCCAGTCAGCGGTCCGGCAGGCATGCAACATTCCTCCGCCAACCAGGATGATTCCCATGGACTTACTGTGCTTCGCCTTCGATTGGCCGGCGATCCTGCCCCAGGCGACCGCCTGTGTTTGGCTGAATCCGAGAAGGCTGCAGTCCGGGATTTTTGCGCTGCTTGCGATGCCGTTTCCCCAGGGCAAGAGCGCGGGGCTGGTAGCAGCGCGGCCTGCGATCTTTGACAACCTGGAGCACGCGCAGGAGGAATTCCAGACGTTTGTTTCCGCCGATCCAGCTAT
>JBOGLL010000023.1:0-4855 GCA_050746065.1 Terriglobales bacterium
TCGCGGGAAGTTGCCAGCAGAGGGGTCTCGCCCTGCACGGTCAGTTCCGCAATGCCGTCGGACTCGCTGAAGGTAGCGGACGAAACGGGTCCGCCTTCGAAGCGAAGAGTGGGTGCGCCGGAAACCACGGCATCGCGCTGGAACACCATGCGCAGCGTGTTGCGCTCGGTGCTGATGGATGGGTTCACGGCAGAAGTGAAGCTCAGGACCAGCGCGGGAGCATCCGCGCGCGCAACTTCGGCGGTGAAGCGCACGGCGGCGCCGGCCACGAAGATGCGGCGGG
Organism: Terriglobales bacterium; assembly: GCA_050746065.1. GTDB lineage: Bacteria > Acidobacteriota > Terriglobia > Terriglobales > Acidobacteriaceae > CAZXVY01. The sequence continues at coordinate 284 of JBOGLL010000023.1, forward strand.
CGCTTTCATGCGCATCCACACGCGCATCCAGCATCCGTCCCAGGATGCGGGGCAACGACGACGCGGGAACCAGGCCGCGGCCTTCGTCAATCAGCGCCGGATGAGGAAGCTCCATGCGCGTGCCGGCGATGCGGCTGCTGGTTTTGCCTTCTTCCAGTTCGGCTTCGCGTTTTCCCAGGCTGGCCTTCCAGGAGCGGCCGTCGCGTTTCACGCGCAGCGGCCCGGCCGCGCCCAGCACCTGCGCCAGGTCCACATACTCGTGACCGTTGCGTTCCATCACCGGGATGGAGAGCATCTTTCCCGGTAAGTAAATAGAGATACGCTTCTCCTGCTGCGAGCGCACGGACAAGATCGCCACGCTAGCCATCGCAATCAGCGCCAGCGCGGCCCGCAGGCGGTGGGGAGCGGCGGAGCGGCTAGTCAAGCGCATAGATGGCCATGCCGCTGAGCAGCTTGGGATAGAAATCCGTGGACTTCTGCGGCATCACTTCGCCGGCAAAGGCTACGTCGCGGAGCTGGGGAATGGTGACCGGGTTCATCAGGAAGGCGACCTCGGCGCCCTCGCGGACGCGTTGGATCGCTTCCGCAGCTTCGCGCAGGTAGGCGATGTTGCGCAGGACGCTCACCGCCTCTTCGCTGACGCCCAGAACACGTTTGATCAGAAGTCTGTGCAGCAGGACCACATCAATCTTTCGCTGGCGCGGCGAAAGATCGGGCAGGGCACGGTCCACGGCTTTGGGCCGGGCGCGCAGCAGGAACGCACCGCGGGAAGTCACCGCGATCATCGCGTTGCCTTCGCTTCCGGCTGCGGCGAGCAGCGCGGCAGCCTGCGAGGCTTCCAGCGCACCGGCCCCGCTCACGTCAAACCACTCACGCGCGCCGCCGAGCAGGTCTTCGCTGTGGAAGTCTTGCAATCCGAAGAGCACCCGGTGCGTGGGCAGAATCACCAGGTCGTTGCTGTCCATGTTGACCAGGGTCATCATCACCATTTCCGAGGGAGCGTCCGGCGGAAGGTCCTTGCTCTCGGCACGGCGCTGGTTCCGGTAGGCGAGAGCGGTTTCATAACGATGATGGCCGTCGGCGATGAGCAGCTTTTTGTCCGCCAGGCTGCGGCGGGCGAACTCGATCAAGCCGGGATCGGAAACCCTCCACAACCGGTGGCAGACACCGTATTCGTCGAGCAGTTGCGTGTCCGGTTCTCCCGCCGGCTTCAGACGCGACTCAAGGGAGCGTTCCGGGTCGCTATACAGCATGAACAGTTGTCCAAAATGGGCCTGCGTGGCCCGCAGCAGGTTCAGGCGGTCGGCCTTGGGGCCGGAATGGGTCTGCTCGTGGCGAAAAATCACGTGGGCTTCGTAGTCTTCGATGCGGCCCAGGGCGATAATGCCGCTTCGTTCGCGCTCGGGTCCGCCGCCCGGCGCCGGAAAGCGCTGCGAGTACACGTACAGCGACGGCTCGGCCTCCTGGACCAGCACTCCCTGCTGCCGCCACTCGCGAAAGCAGGCGGCGGCCCGGGTATAGACGTTGTCGGAATTGCTGTCGCCGGGCTGGTTGCGGCCCAGTTCGAGGCGCACCAGGTTCCAGGGGCTGGCGGCCAGGTAGCGTTCCTGCATGGCAGGTGTGATTTTGTCGTAGGGCTGGGTGAGGACGTCGGCGACGGGAACGCGGGCGGCGTTGTAACGCCACGCGCGGAAAGGAGCAATGATTGCCATGGAGGCTTGCTGGAATTTCGATTGTAGCAAGCCAGAGTGGGTAACCTTCGGAGGGCAATCCTCATCTGAACTGAAGAGACCAGGGACTGCGCCAATGCTCTGGTGGCGCTTGCTTTCTGTGCTAAGATTCTGCTCCCTGAGGTTTGTCTGCATGACCCGCGGCGCTGGCGGCGGCAGAAGTCGAGTCCGCACTTTTCGAACCTCCCTGGTGATGGGGCCGGGTTCCGGCCGGAGGCCTTTCCTGCTGCGCGCAACAGGCTGGCCGCTGTTGCAGTTGGCCCTTCTTCTCCTAGCTTCCGTTCCTCTCGGCGCCCAGGGCAGCGACGAAGTCCACATTCAGCCCCGCAAGCCGCCTGAGCCCGCCAACCTGTTGGCTCCTTCCAATGCGGCGCTCAAAACGCACACCAAGCCCATCAAAGTGGACGTGGACCTGGTGCTGGTGAACGTCACCATCACCGACCCCCTAAACCGGCTGGTGACCGGCCTGGAGAGGGAACACTTTGTGGTCCTGGAGGGCAACCGGCCGCAGCAGATCCGCCACTTCTCCAGCGAGGACGCTCCTATTTCCCTGGGCGTGATCTTCGACCTCAGCGGCAGCATGAAGAACAAGATCGAGAAGGCGCGCGAGGCGGTGGTGCAGTTTTTTAAGACCGCCAACGTGCAGGATGAGTTCTTCATCGTCACCTTCGCCGACAAGCCGGAAGTGCTGGCCCAGTTCACGCAGTCCATCGAGGACATCCAGGGCAAGCTCATCCTGGCTATGCCCGAAGGCCGCACGGCGCTGCTGGACGCCATCTACATGGCGGTGAACCGCATGCGCGACGCCCGCCACAACAAGAAGGCGCTGCTCATCATCTCCGACGGCGGCGATAACCGCAGCCGCTACACCGAGGCCGAAATCCGGTCGCTGGTGAAGGAAGCCGACGTGCAGATCTACGCCATCGGCGTGTTCGACCTGTTCCCCTCCACTCCCGAGGAAAAGAACGGGCCGGCCATGCTGGCCAGCATCACCGACGTGACCGGCGGGCGCACCTTCACCATCAGCAGCCCCAATGATCTGGCGGACGTGGCCACTAAAATCGGCATCGAATTGAGAAACCAGTACGTGCTTGGATATCGTCCCACCAATCCGCAACGCGACGGCAAATGGCGCAAGATCAAGGTGAAGCTGGCGCCGCCCAAAGGCCTGCCGCCACTGCAGGTCTATGCCAAATCGGGATACTATGCGCCTGCGCCCTAGCCTCCTCCTCCTGGGCGTACTTCTCCTTCCGCTGGCCCTGCAGTCCGGACCGCAGACTGCGCCTCCGCCCGCCCAGAGCGAAAGCAAACCGGCGGCCCAGTCCCAGGAAGATTCCGAGTTCACCTTCCGCAAGGAAGTGGAGGAAGTGGTGCTGTACGCCACCGTCCTCGACGGCCAGCAGCGGGTCGTGAACACCCTGACTCGCGATGCCTTCACCGTCTATGAGGACGGCAGGCCGCAGGTGATCACCTCCTTCCGCCGGGAGGACATCCCCGTCTCCCTGGGCGTGGTCATCGACAACTCCGGCTCCATGAAGCGCAGCCGCATCGCCGTGAACCAGGCCACGCTCAACCTGGTGCGCGCCAGTAATCCCAAGGACGAAGTGTTCGTCGTCAATTTCAACGACGAGTTCTGGCTCGACCAGGACTTCACGGCGGATGTCGGCAAGCTGAAGGAGGCGCTGGAACGCATCGAGTCGCGCGGAGGCACAGCGCTCTATGACGCGCTCATTGCCTCCGCCGATTACATGAAGAAAAACGCCAAGCTGGGCAAGCGCGTGCTCCTGGTGGTGACCGACGGAGAGGACAACCAGAGCGCGGCCACCCTGGAGCAGGCCATCCGCCGGGTGCAGGACAACGATGGGCCTACGGTGTACACCATCGGCATCTTTGAAGAGAAACCTCCCAAGCGGGCCAAGCGGGCGCTCAAAGCGTTCGCCGAGCAGACCGGCGGCATTTCTTATTTTCCCGACGACCTGGAGGAAGTGGATTCCATCACCAAGGCCGTGGCCCACGATATCCGCAACCAGTACACCATCGGCTACAAGCCCCCTCACCTCGATCGCGAAGGCTACCGGGCGGTGCGCGTGGAAGCCAAGGCGAAGGGCTTCCGAGGACTGCAAGTGCGCACGCGCAGCGGCTACTACGTTGCGTCCCGAGTGCCGAAGAGTTGAGCGCATTTGGCTCTGTTGACATCCTGCTTTGGAAAGGGCGCGGCTTTAGCCGCGTCCTATAAGGCTTCCCCCAAACTTTGTCATCCCGAGCCACGCCGACTGAGTCCGCCTCTGGCGGACGAAGGAGGGGTGAGCGAGGGATCTGCTTTTCTTGTCTGTTTTCCCGATCCAAGGATCCTCTACGCCGAGGGATGTCACCAGAGCCAGCGCATTTCCTGCAACTCCTGCGCGCCCGAGCGCGTCCACTCCTTGACGGGTCGAGCACTCGCCCGTACCCTAGGAATCGCATGAAGACCGCCGAAGCCTCACGGCTGCGCGTGGCCGACGACATCACCGAATTGGTGGGCGAGACCCCACTGCTTCGCTTGCGCCGTGTGGTTCCTTCCGGCGCGGCTGAAATCTTCGCCAAACTGGAATACCTGAATCCGGGCGGCAGCGTGAAAGATCGCGCCGCCATCGGGATCATCCGCCGCGCGGAAGAGCAGGGCCTGTTGCGCGAAGGCTCCACCATCATCGAAGCCACGGCCGGCAACACCGGCATCGGACTGGCCCTCATCGGCATTCAGAAGGGCTACCGCGTAGTGCTGTTCGTTCCGGAAAGGTTCTCCGAGGAGAAGGTGAAAATCATGAAGGCGCTGGGTGCGGAAGTGATCCGCACACCGGACGAG
>JBOGLL010000024.1:0-4078 GCA_050746065.1 Terriglobales bacterium
GCGCGGCCGCGGCCACCATCTTCTCCAGCGAATAAACCTTGGCGTTGGGCCACGGAGGCTCGCCCGAAAGCACCACCTTCACTTTGACCTTGGGATAACGTTGTTTCAGCTCTTCGACGACCTCGAGTGCCGCATCGTCCGCCCGCCGCGCTCCGAAGATGATCTCGAACTCGGGATAGTCCGCCCGGAAGAAGCTCTCCAGACTTTCCTCGAGCATTGGCTCCATGCCGTGAACGGGCTTGAGCAGCGTCACCGGAGGTAAAACCCGGTCGTGTAGCCCGGCCGCCCTCGGCCGGTGCGACTCCGCACGTCTCCTGCGAAACCTCCGCGCCGCCAACAGCACCAGCGCCAGGAAGACCGTTGACGCTAGTGTTCCGATCAGGGCCAGAGCGAGCAGCGCGTAGGCAATCATCAGGGGGCGAGGACGGAAGCAGTTGGATTTCGGTTCACGAGGAAATCGGATTATATGGGAACCACCGAGGGGAAGCGCCCTTACTCCATGCGGGCCAGGCGTATGAGTCTGGCAACCGCGCCTGAACCAGTTCCAAGAGAAGCGCCGTAGGCGCGCAGGAAAGTAGCCCAGCACTTCAGCGCTGGGATGGCTCACGCCAAAGACGTTGAGCCCCGTAGGGGCGGCGCGCCAACGCCCTAGTGCCAATCCGGATTGCCCTGTAAAATAACCAGATACCCCACACCGCCGCTCGGCGGTGGACTCGCGTCGGGACGTGGCGCAGCCTGGTAGCGCACTCGCTTGGGGTGCGAGGGGTCGGCAGTTCAAATCTGCCCGTCCCGACCAACCTTCTCACCTTCTTACGTCACGAAAACGCAGGCGCGCCTGTTCCTTCCTGTTGCCTTTGCATCGCCCGCACCGTCGAAAAGTCCTTGGCGATATACTTCGCGTATGGAAGAAAAAGTAATCCCTATCCTCCGGATAAGGGACGCCAGGGTCGCTGTCGCGTGGTACAACCGATTGGGATTTCGGCAGGTCTCGGTACACCGTTTTGCACCCCATCTTCCGGCCTTCGTGACAATCGAACGCGGTCCTATGAGGTTGTTCCTCTCGGAACATGAGGGAGATGCTCGGCCCGATACACTTCTGTACCTTCAGGTTAACGACGTAGGTCCGATTGCGAAGGAATTCTGTGCCGTGGTTGAAGAGGCTCCTTGGGGTTATGAGATTGAACTTCGTGACCCTGACGGAAACCGGCTGCGGATTGGAATGCCGAAGGACCCGTCACAAAAAGGGTGAGGAAGCGAAGCACGAGTGTTCGGACCGCGGTACAAGTTCCAAGATCGTCGCCGTCCCGGCCATTCTTCCGTTCGCCCCTTTCACATCAGGGCGCCGACGCTTCGTAGAAAACTGCCTGACTCAGTCCCAGCAGCACCCGCCGCGTCCCCACCACGCGCGGATTTCCAAGCCCGGCGCTGGCCAGGAGCGCGAGAATGCGGTTGGTCGTGTTGTCCTTCAGCCGGCCATGCGAGTGAAGGAGCCGGAGAAATGAGTGCGAGCCGCCTTCCTGCGTACTGCTGAAATCCAGCAGGTGAAGCCGGCCGCCGGGTTTCAGCACGCGGCGCACTTCGCGCAGGGCCCCTTCCTTCTGGTCGTGTTCCAGGTGGTGAAACATGAACGAGGAAAACACGCGGTCGAAGAATCCGGTTGGGTAGGAGAGTGCGTCAGCACATCCCTGATGAAACTCGACCGAAACTCCCGCTTGCTGCGCCTTTCGGTTCGCGCGTGCCAGGGCCTTCGGGTCCGGATCGAGGCCGAAGACCTCGATCTGCGAGTAACGTCGCTTAAGCGCAACCGCCAGGCTTCCGGTGCCGCAGCCGATATCAAGCACGCGCTGGCCGGGCTGCAAGCCAGCCGTTTCGAGCAGGGCGGCGCGGGCCTTGTCAAGTCCCATCAGCCTGGTCACGCCATCGTAGAGAGGCAGGAACACGTCGAGACCGGCTGCGGGAAGATACGTGCGTTGAGTTTTCTCGGGCATCACGGAATCAGTCATAACATCCTCCCTCATGCCGCCGCACCCGCGGCGGTCCGGTTCGTCTGGCTGGAAGTCTTCCATCCCCTGGCCTGGGCGATGCAAATCAGATGGAAGATCGTAAGCAACGGCACAAAGAATGTCGGCATCAGGCTCAACGGCAACACCGTCATGATCCCGGTGGACGGGTCCTGGGGAGTCAGCAAGGAAGCGGTCGTGCCCAGACTCACCGCCATGACCAGGTCGGCAAGCCCCAGCACCTGCCAGAGAATGAAACCATTGCGGTGGCTGGAATCGGCGAGTTTCCAGGCTGCGAAAGCAGCCGTCGCTCCGATGGCCATGTCGCCGTATCCTGCTGGTAACGCGAAGATCCCGGGCAGCATGCCGTACGCATGCAACAGCACGAAGTTGAATCCCAGGATCCTCCACGATTGGATCCAGGTCAGCGTGACCGGACTCAACGACAACGTGTACAGGCGGAAGCTCGGCGAAGAAGCGAACCAAAGCGAGAAGGCAACGATGGGTGCGAGTGCAGCCAGTCCGACGGTATAGCCGACGCGGTTCGAGTCATTCACGAACAAGTGCAGAGCGGAAGCAGTCAGGGCAATCAGGAACCACCCTCCGATCAGTGCAGCAACGAGCTTTCCATAGCTTTTCACAATGAACCTCCAAGATTCGTGACCAGCTCGGTCATTTGATTCGTGCGGTCGATCAGGTCGCTCCAGGACTTTTGTCCCATCCGGCCCCGCAGGCGCGACTGCGTGCGTTCCCATACCGGCAGAGCGCGGTCGAGAAGCGTCCTGCCCCCCTTGGCCAGCCGTAGATGCCGTTCCCGCCGGTCGCGGCCGCGGCGTTCTGCGATCCATCCTTGCCGGGCCATGATGGCCAGTGTCCGGGTGAGCGTAGTGCTGTCCATGGCCAGCATGGCTCCCAATTGCCCTTGGGACACCTCGCCCGCCCGGGCCAGTACTTGCAGGATGGTGAACTGCGTGGCCCGCAAGCCCAGCGTCCGCAGCGCCTTTTCATAGAGCTGAGTCAGCGCCCGCGACGTTCGTCGGAAGCTGCCGCACATGCAAGCCAGAGCCGGCAATGAGTTTCGGTCCATGGAAAGTAGATGCATATACATCGAATGCGGATTCACAAACGGAGATGGAGTTTGCCGAGGTTTATTCGGGCTTTCGCGGCATCCACATCAGCAGGAGCAGCACCGCAGCTCCGTAGAAGGGCAGTGCCTGGACGAGGGTCCCGCCCAGCATCCGTAGCACCAGGCCGAAGAGGGCCACCGCCTCGGCCATCGCGTAACCGATGAAGTGGCCAGACATCCAGCGCTGAAGGGCCAGGGCATCCGCCGGGCTTTGCCGCAGGACTTCCTCGGCCGAGCCCACGATGCGGCTCCGCAACACCATCGCGATCCCGACGTCCGTCACGCCCAGGAAGGCAAAGGCGATCAGGAAGATCTGCACATCCCCGGGTTCCTTGGGGCCGACCACTTTGCCGATATACGCGTAAAGCAGGCAGGAGAGAAGTAGCGCGACATGGATGACGCGCAGGACTCGCAGTTTCTCTTCCATCATCGCCTAGGGCGTTTCCGAGTCCAGGCGGAAGTTGATGGAGAGGTCGAACTGCACGGCCACCGGCCGTCCATTCTTGAGGGCGGGTTTGTACATCCATTGGCGCACGGCTTCCAGCGCCTTTTCGTCGAGGCCCATTCCCAAAGGGTTCTGCACGCTCACGTTGGAGACGCGGCCATCCGGCCCCACTTCCACGCGCAACACCACCACGCCTTCATGCTTGTGCTCTCGCGCCTCGGCTGAATATTCGGGACGCGGCTGGTCGAGCGGGACGGGAGGCTCGATGTCCTCGGTGATCTCAAAGGTGCGGCGCAGTTTGTCGGCGGCTTCATCCAGAGCAGCCTGCTTCTGTTTCTTCTTCTTGGCGGGCTTTTTCTCGCCCGACGCTGGTTCGGCCGACCGCCGCAGTGCCGACATCTCGCTGTCATCATCCGGCAGGAAATAGCCCACGGCGATGCCCATGGCGCCCTCGGCCTGCTCCGCGCCCGGGTTCTGATAGCTGGCCGTGACCTCGAACGTATCGCC
>JBOGLL010000025.1:0-4156 GCA_050746065.1 Terriglobales bacterium
TGCGGTTCGGAATGGTGGCCAGCCCCACGGGCCGCGCTCTGAAGCAGATGCTGTTGCCCTTCAAGCTGGGCCTGGGCGGACGCCTGGGCAGCGGCCGCCAGTACATGAGCTGGATCTCACTCGACGACGTTGTGGGTGTCATCCAGCATGCGCTGCTCACCGATTCGCTTGCAGGACCGGTGAACACCGTTGCGCCCGATTCCATCACCAACACCGAGTTCACGAAAACGCTGGGCGCGGTGCTGCACCGCCCAACCATTTTTCCGGTGCCTGCGTTCGTGCTCCGCCTGATGCTGGGCCAGATGGGGGACGAAGTGCTTCTCGCCAGCCAGCGCGTCGAACCCGCGCGACTCCTGGCCAGCGGCTACCGGTTCAAGCATCCGGAGCTGAAGAAAGGGCTGGAGGAAATGCTGAAAAGAAATTGACGATTGACGATTTCTCCATTGACGATTGCGGCTGGGACTGCCGCTCTTTCTTTTTTCAATCGTCAATCGTCAATGATCCAATCGTCAATCCTGCCCGCCTCTCACCCGTGCGAATTCCTCCACCCTCTCCCTCACGCTCTTCACGTGCCGCAACAGTTTGAGTTGGCTGCTCTCTTCGAGGATGGGAACCAGCTTGTCGAACTCGGGGCCGGAGTGGAAGCCGGTGATCATCAAGCGTATGGGATGGAACAGTTCCTTGCCCGTGGCGCCGGTTTCCGCCTTGACATCGTTGACGACGGCCTTAAAGCGCTCGGCCGTGAGGGGAGAGGTTTCATCAACGATCCGCCGCGCGAAGGAATCCATTACGGCCGGCGTTGTTTCCCAAGCGAGGACTTCGGCGTTGTCGGGCGCGGCCAGAGCGCTGGCGGCGTCGTAGTTGAAGAAGAGCGCGGCGCGCGCGGGCAATTGCTCCAGGCGATCCACGGACGGAGCCAGAAGTTCCACCAGCCGCTGGAACCACTGCCGAGTGATCGCATCGGGTGCGGCGGGCAAGGATCCGGCCTGGACGAAGTACGGCAAGGCCAGCTGGACAATCCGCTCCAGCGGACTCTGCTTCACGTAATGCCGGTTGAGCCATGCCAGCTTCTCCATGTCGAAGACGGCAGGCGAGGGCGTGACGCGCTCCAGCGAGAACTCACGCACCAGCTCGTCTCGCGAGAATATCTCGCGATCGCCGCCGCTGGGCGCCCAGCCCAGCAGCGCCAGGTAATTCACCAAGGCTTCGGGCAGAACCCCCATGCTGCGGAAGTTCTCGATGGACGTTGCGCCGTGTCGTTTCGACAGGCGCTCGCGGTCGCTGCCCAGAATCGTAGACAGATGAGCGAACTCGGGTACCGGCCAGCCCAGCGCCTCGTAGAGCGCTACTTGTTTGGGAGTGTTAGATAGATGGTCATCGCCGCGGATGACGTGAGTGATCTCCATGGCCGCGTCGTCAATCACCACCACGTAGTTGTAAACCGGCAAGCCACTGGAGCGCAGGATGATGGGATCGCTCACCACTTCGTGGGAAAACTCTACCGTGCCGTGCACCAGGTCGTGGAACTGGATGGGATGCTCGGGAATATGCAGTCGGATAGCGGCAGCTTCTCCGGCCGCGCGGCGGCGGGCCGCGTCGTCGGAATCGAGCGCGCGGCATTTTCCCGAATAATGCGGCGGCCGATGCTCGGCCAGCGCGAGCTGACGATCGTGCTCCAGCTCTTGCGCTGTGCAGAAACAGAGATACGCTTTGCGCTCGCTGAGCAGCCGCTCGGCGTGACGGCGGTAAAGATCCAGGCGCTCGGACTGCCGGTAGGGTGCGTGGGGCCCCCCGATGTCGGGACCTTCGTCCCAGTCAAGACCGAGCCAGCGCAGGTCGTCGTAGATCAGGTCTTCATAGCGCGCCTGGCTGCGCTCGAGGTCGGTGTCTTCCACACGCAGCATGAAGGTGCCGCCATGGCGGCGGGCGAACAGCCAGTTGAAGAGCGCGGTGCGCGCGTTGCCCACGTGCAGGTGCCCGGTGGGCGAGGGCGCAAAGCGCACGCGGACTTTCTCGGCGGCCACGGGGAGATGGTAGCAGACAGGCCCAGGACGGCCTTCGGGCCGTGCGCCGGGTCAACCCGGCGCCACACACGTTAGTTCATTACGCCATTTGGCGTTACGCTAAATGGCGTAGTCCCCAAGGCCAGCCGGACCTAGTCCGGCACGATGCGGCGGATGGAATCCGAGGTGGAGAAATAGAGAAAGCCGTCGGGGCCCTGCACAATGTCAAACAGCGGCCCGAACCCGCCGTTCACCACCACTATCGGCTGCGTGATCTGGCCGGGCGCCGAGTCGTTCACCACGAAGCGGCGCACGCGTCCTTCATTGAAGTCCACCATGAACAGATTGCCCTGGAACGCGGACAGCACGCCCGAGGTGTAGAAGGTGATGCCCGTGGGCGCGATGGTGGGATTGAAGACCACGAGCGGCGCCACGAAGGTAGCGTTGGTGTCGCCGCAAGGCTGGCCCGGGCGCCAGCCGTAGTTCGCGCCCGCCACGATGCGGTTAATCTCGTCGTCGCAGGCGGGGCCGTTCTCGCTCGCGTAGATCGTCCCCGAGGTGGGGTGAAAGGTGAAGTCGAAGCTGTTGCGCAGTCCCAGGTTGAAGGCGGGATTGCCGGCGCCGAAAGGGTTGTCACCTGGGATGGAGCCGTTGTCGTTGTAGCGCAGGATCTTGCCGGCGCGTGAATTCTGGTCTTGCGAGTTTGCCGGATCGCCGGAATCTCCCGTGGTGATGTAGAGGCGGCCGTCAGGGCCGAAACGGATATTTCCGCCGTTGTGCACGCTGTTCGACGGCAGGTTGTCCACGATCACAGTCTGGTTGGTACCGACGCCGTTGACTTCCGTGAAGCGCAGCACGCGGTGCACACCGACCGGGTCGGAATACAGCACGTACACGAAACCATTGGTGGCGAAATTGGGATGCAGAGCCAGGCCCAGCAGGCCGCGCTCGCCGCTCGTGTCCACGGCGAGGTCAATGAAAGGCTGGGGCACGAGCAGGCCGTTCTGAATGATGCGGACGCGGCCGGTCTCCAGTTCGTTGTAGAACAGGCGGCCGTCCGGGGCGAAGGCCAGGGTGACAGGGACATTTAATCCGCCGAGGAACAGCTCGTTGCGGAACCCACCCCCATCCGGCGGTGGGTTAATGATGATGCTGCCGGAGCCGCAGCCCGCGATCCATATGCCAAGCAAGACAGCCAGAAAGAGGACTACCCACAGTCGGTTCCTTTGGCCGCTCATTTCTAGCGTTGGATGCACCCGGGCCAGGATTCGTTGGTGCAGCTTCGAAGGTACCGCGTGGGGCGAGATGTTCCCGTTTTCCGCAGTAACCAATCTCAATGCCAGGCATCCGTACAAGTAGGAGAAGAATTCATGGCTGTGGCAACGGGCAAAGGACAAGCCGCCCACAGGCTCGCGTACAGGGAGCGCACCGGCGGGTTCCTGGGATACCTCTCGTTGTTCACCTCCGTGGGCACGCTGATTTGCTGTGCACTGCCTACCCTGCTCGTGCTTCTAGGACTAGGCGCTACGGTGGCCTCCCTAGCTTCGTCTGCGCCCTGGCTGATTACGTTCTCTCGCTACAAGAACTGGACCTTTATCATCGCCGGAGTGTTGATTGCGGCCAATTTTCTGTATGCCTACCGGCTCGCGCCCAGACTCCGCGCCGACACCCAGGCGTGTCCCATCGACGGCCCGAGCGCCTGTGGAACCGCAAGCCGCCTGAGCCGCTGGATTCTGTGGGTCTCCGCGGCGATCTACATGGTTGGCTTGTTCTCCGCTTACTTGTTGGGGCCGTTATTGCGTTACTTCGGATGAAACAATCCGAAAAAGAATTGGAGGAAACATGAAATCGCTTGCCGCTAAACTTTCAACTCTCTTCCTGATCCTGCTGCTGGCGGGAACGGTTCTGGCCGCGGATACGACCACGAAGTTCAAAGTCACCGGGATGTACTGTGATGCCTGCCAGACCAAGATCGAAAAAGCACTGAGCAAGACCGATGGCGTGAAGAGCGCCACGATTGATTGGAAAGCCGGCTCCGCCAGCGTGACCTTCGATGACGCAAAGGTCAATCCTGAGCAGATCATCAAAGTCATCGAGAAGCAGGGATACAAAGCTGAGCCCGAAAAGAAGTAGCAGGATGCTCGCCTGCGTAG
>JBOGLL010000026.1:0-4884 GCA_050746065.1 Terriglobales bacterium
CCCAAGAGGCACCGCGCAAGACGTAGTCATCGGCTACGCCGGCATAGAAGGGCTGACCCACAAATAGCTTCAGCGCCGACCAGAGGAAAGGAGCCCCGAACATGAACACGGGCAAGGAAAACAGAACGAAGAAGGCGGCAACGATATGCTTCATGCGGTTACCTCGTTCTTGCGAGGCCGTGTGCCGTAGGCGACCTCCAGCAGCCGCGCGCAGGCAGCTCCTACAGCTTCCACAGGGGCAAGCCGGACTACATGGCGCCTAGTCGCCTGCCCGTTCCAATGTCTTGGCTTCGGCGGGCTTGACTTCGGCGCGGTCCACGCGGACGCGGGCCACGCGGTTGCCATCCATGTGCAGGACGGTGAAACGGCGGCCATCATACTCGAAGGAGTCGCTGGGGGCGGGAATTCGCCCTAATCGCGCCAGCACGAAGCCACCCAGGGTCTCGAACCCCTGGTCGTGGGGCAAAAGCAGTTTGTGATGGGATTCCAGGTCGCGCAGGCTTTCGGCGCCGTCGAGAATCAGCGTGGTGGAGCCCAGGGGCAGCGGGACCTGCTCCTCGACGTCGTATTCGTCCTCGATGTCGCCCACAATCTGCTCCAGGGCGTCTTCCACGGTGACTACGCCGACGGTCGAGCCGAACTCGTCCACCACCACGGCCAAATGGCGCTTGCGGGTCTGGAACTCGATGAGCAAGTCAGCGACGGACTTGCTCTCGGGAACCACCAGCACGTCGCGCATGATCTGGCGCACGGGAGCGGACATGAGCGGCGTCTCGGCGACCACGCCGCCGCGGAACTTCACCAGCTTCTGGTGCATCACCCGGGTAAGGTCCTTGGCGTACAGCACTCCGACGATGTGCTCGGGGCCGAGCTCCGGGTCGTAGACAGGAACGCGTGAGTGCTGTTCTTCCACCACGCGTGCCATGGCTTCTTCCAGGGTCATGCCGGCAGAGAGGGAAAAGATGTCGGGGCGCGGGACCATGATCTCGCGCACGCTGACGTCGTCCAGTTCCAGGGCGCGGTGCAGCATCTCCTCCTGCAAGGGCGGCAGCAGGCCCACGCGCCGGCTGGCGGTGACGATGAGCTTCAGCTCCTCGGGGGAATGCAGGCCTCCTTCGCGAATGGGGCGCGTGCCGAACAGACGCAGCACCACCTGGGACGAGCGGTTCATGACGTACAGGAAGGGCCGGCAAAGAGTCATAAAGACGATCATGGGCGCGGCCACCGCCAGGGCGACGCGCTCGGCGCGCTGCAGGGCCAGTGACTTCGGCACGACCTCGCCCAGGATCACGTGCAGGTAGGTGATGAGGGTGAAGGCGACAGCAACTCCGATTCCGTGGGCGTAGGCGCCGGCCCAGGGCAGCGGTCGGAAAAGGGGCTCAATCAGGGAGGCAACGGTGACTTCGCCCACCCAGCCCAGCAGCAGACTGGCCACGGTGATGCCGAACTGGACGGCGTTCAGCACTTCGTCCAGGTTCTGGTGGAGCTTCTGGACGGTGCGGGCCCCCAGCCGTCGGGCCTCGATGAGCTGCTGGATGCGGGTGTCGCGGACGCTGACCAGGGCGAATTCCGCCGCCACAAAGAAGGCGTTCAGCGCCACCAGCAGGCCAACGGCAAACACCCGTAGCAGGACGAGGGTTACCATGGAAGGAGAATTCTAACAGGGTCGGGGCGGCATAGCTGTTAGCCCTTAGCTCTTAGCTCTAGCTCTTAGCTCTAGCTCTTGGCTCTTGGCTCTTGGCCTTTAGCCTTCAACCTTTGACCCACCCGCTTAATTTTGGCCGAGGAAAGCGTAAGCGCTTTGACCCGGCAAAGGCCTAGCTAAAAGCTAAGGGCTAGAGCTAATCGCTAAGCGGGATTGACCGCAGAAAGCGAACAGTGCCTAGTCTTGGTTAGTGCCTTCAGGTTCATTTTCTGGCGGGGGCGGATGCTCACTGAGTCGGCCTGATGTTGTGGTTCATGCGGAAGAAGTTCGTGGGGTCGTACCTGCTCTTTAAGGCGACCAGGCGCTCGTAATTGGGGCCGTAGGCTTCGCGGACACGGGGGTCAGCTTCGTCCTCGAGATAGTTGACGTAGGCGCCTGCCCCCATGAACGGACGCATGGCATCCCAGAAATCACGGCTCCAGCGAATGTTCTTCTCCGTGTCGGCCGCATCCACCCAGTTGGCCCAGATGGAGAAGTTATAAGGATAAGTCCGGTGCGCGAAAGCAGTCTCCGCCGGCGGGACGCGGGAGAACGCGCCGCCCAGATGTTCGAGGACCCCCGACGTGTAAGGCGATGGGGCGGTCGCGTAGGCAGCGAAGGCATCGATGGCTCCGTCGCTGAGCTCATTCAGGAAGTTTGCCTTGGTGTAGGCATGCCGTCCTGGCGGGAAGAAGGGGTCAAGCATGCTTTGCAACTGGACATAGGGAATGGGAGCGAACAGGTCCACTGCCGGCGGACCAAACGTGCGCAGCGGCTTCAGCAGCTTTTCTCCTTCAGCAATGGGGCCGCAATAGCAGCCGGCAATGCCCACCATGCGGCCGACGTCCGGCAGCGTCACTGCCGCCGCCTGAGTGCTCAGCTCCTCCGGAGCGGACGGTATAAAGTCGCGATAGAAACGGAGAACCTCCCTGGTCTTCTCCGCGGGGTAGAAAACTCCACCACCCAGCACGGGCCCGACCTCGTACAGCCGATATTCCAGCGACGTGACCACGCCAAAGTTCCCGCCAGCGCCGCGCAGCCCCCAGAAGAGGTCGTCGTTCTGGGTGGCGCTGGCGGTGAGCAGGCGGCCTTCGGCGGTAACGACGTCGGCGGAAATCAAGTTGTCGCAGGCCAGTCCGTACTTCCCCATCAGCCAGCCTAGCCCCCCGCCCAGCGTCAGCCCCGCGATCCCCGTTCTCGACACCACTCCGAGCGTCGTCGCCAGGCCAAAGGCCTGCGTTTCTCGGTCGAACTCCCCCAGCGTCAGGCCGGGCTCGGCCCGCGCCGTTCGCCCCGCAGGATCAACGCGCATTGCCTTCATGCCCGAGAGGTCGATCATCAGACCGTCGTCGCACACGGCTTTTCCCGCGATGCTGTGCCCGCCTCCTCGAACCGAAACAAGAACGTCGTGTTCGCGCGCAAATCGCACGCACGCGATTACGTCCGCAACTCCTGTGCACCGGGCGATCATCGCCGGCCGCCGGTCGATGCTCGCATTATGGATCGTGCGGGCCGTGTCGTAGCCCTGCTCGCCGGGACAGAGTGACTGGCCGCGAAGGGATGTCCTGAACTTCTGTAGGGCAGATTTTGGAATCATCGCCGATCTCCCCGGTTCGACTTGCGTTATCGACTAGCCGACCGGGCCTGCGCGCGACTGTCCTGCTTCAGAAAATGCCAAACTCGAGGTTCCGTTGTCAAGCTCCTGCGGATTCTGGAACCCACACTAAGAGCTTAAGAGCTCAGACGGGTTACCTTTTTCCAGGTTCGGGGTCTAAGCTATTGGGAGTTAGGCCGGCGCACCCGAAAACCGGGCATAGAAGACCCGGGACGGGAACCAATCCCGGTGGCGCTGCGTATCCATAACTCGAGACCGTAGACTATCCATTCGAGCCGGCCCGCTACCAGTGGGCTTTTGCGGCACTGAGGAGAGATATCGCGTGGCTAACGGAAACGGCAAGGGCAAGAAAAAGAAGAAATATCTGGTCATCGGCGGCGTGATCGCGGCCGTCTTGTTGGGGACGGTGGTCCTGGTCGCCTTCACCCGTGGCGGGAAGAAAATCGACCCCAGCAAGCTGGCCAAGGTAGAAAAGGGTGACCTCGCCAAGAACGTCGTGGCCACGGGCAAGATCGAACCCATCACGGACGTAGAGATCAAGTCCAAGGCCAGCGGCATTGTGAAGAAGCTCTACGTGGACGCGGGCGACCAGGTGAAGCCCGGGCAGTTGCTGGCGGAACTGGACAAGGAAGAGATCCAGGCGCGGGTCCGGGAAGCGCGGGCGGCCCTGGAAGCCGCAGAGGCCAATCGCCGGGCAGCGGACGCCGACATGGAACGCGCCAAGGTGGACTCGCTGGGACCGGATGTACCGCTTCTGCTGCGCGCGTATGAGCGCGCCAAGTCCATGGCCGGCGAAGGCGTGGTGAGTGAGGCCGCTCTGGACGACGCCCAAAAGAACTACGAGCTGGCGGTGAACAAGCAAAACATGGCGCGGGCGCAGCTCACCATGTCCAAGGCCAAGGTGGCGCAGGCCCATGCGCAGGTCCAGCAATCCAAGGCCAACCTGGAGCGCGCCGAAGAAGAGTTCCGCAACTCCACGCTGAGTTCTCCCATCGAGGGCGTGGTGCTCTTGCGCAGCGTGGAAGTAGGCGACGCGGTGAGCTCCATCCTGGTGCTGGGTTCCTCGGCCACGCTGATTATGACCATCGGCGACACCCGCGAAGTCTACGTGAAGGGCAAGGTGGACGAGGCCGACATCGGCAAGGTCTACCTGGACCAGCCGGCGCGCATCAAGGTGGAGTCGTTCAAGGACAAGACCTTCAACGGCAAGGTGACCAAGATCTCACCCATGGGCGTGGAAAAGGACAACGTAACCACGTTCGAAGTGCGGGTTTCGATCACCAACCCGGGCGGTGAACTGAAGGCCGCCATGACCGCCAATGCGGAAATCCTGCTGGAAGAACACAAGGGAGTGCTGATCATTCCCGAAGGCGCCATCCTGTACGACAAGGACCGCAACGCCTCGGTGGAAGTGCCGGATGCCAAGGGTGAGGACGGCAAGAAGAAAGTGGCCATCAAGATCGGCATCTCCAACGGCGCCAAGACCGAGGTCACGGAAGGGCTGAAGGAGAGCCAGGAAGTCATACTGCAGTAAGGCAGTCGTTAGTCGTTAGTCGTTGGTCGTTAGACAGGGGCACGGCAGGAG
>JBOGLL010000027.1:0-6256 GCA_050746065.1 Terriglobales bacterium
TAGTCGGGGGCCGTGTGGTGTACCAGCGCCCTGCTGCTCGGGCTCGCTAACCCGAGGCTGCGATGAGCGCTCGACGCCCCTCCTCAGTCTCGCTTTGGAAACGCAAGCCGGGCGGGCTGAAGGAGTCCTCTTTCGATACCGGCGCGGTGAAGCTCAACTACGTGGAGAGCCCCGAAACCGGGCCGCCCATGGTGCTCATGCACGGCATCTGCGGCCGTTGGCAG
This sequence comes from Terriglobales bacterium, assembly GCA_050746065.1. Taxonomy (GTDB): domain Bacteria; phylum Acidobacteriota; class Terriglobia; order Terriglobales; family Acidobacteriaceae; genus CAZXVY01. Next base: position 225 of record JBOGLL010000027.1, read on the forward strand.
ACCTTCCTGTCGTTGATTCCACCGCTGGCCATGCGCTGGCGCATCTACGCCTTTGACTTTCGCGGGCACGGCAAATCGGGGCGAACGCCTGGCGCCTACCGCGGCACCGACTACGTGGTGGACGCCCTCGCCTTCCTGCAGAACGTAGTCAAAGAGCCGGCGGTGTTGTTCGGCCACTCGCTGGGTGGGATTGTTTCCATGTGGATGGCGTCGGGTATGCCGGCCAACGTGCGCGCCCTCATCCTAGGCGACAATGTGATGAGTGTCGAGAGCCTGCTGGAGAACCAGCACCTGATGACGCAGTTCAACTCGCTGCGCGACCTGCTGCATTCCGGGCGCCTGGTGGACGACCTGGCTGCCGCCCTGCCGGAGATTCAGCTCCCCGTGGCCGGCCAGGAAGCCCACGTGCGCTGGGGACAGTTGCCGGGCATGGACGCCGCCTTCTTTCGCTTCCTGGCGCAGGGCTATTCGCAACTCGATCCCGAGGTGCTCGACGCCATCCTGCAAGGCGGCGCTACCGAAGGCTGGGACGCGGAGTCCATGCTGGCGAAAATCAAGTGCCCGGTCTTGCTGCTGCAAGCCAACCCCACCCTGGGCGGAGGCATGACCGATGCCGACGTGCGCCGTGCGCTCACCATCCTTCCGCGCGCCACGCACGTGCGCCTGCACAACTTCGGCCACATGCTCCAGATGGAACGCGCCGACCCTGTGCTGCGCGCGGTGAGCAACTTCCTGGAATCGCTGTGAGCGATTTGAGAGGTCACAAGCAACTGCCCCAACCGGTGATTCTTGCTGTAGAGACGCAGCTTGCTGCGTCTCCGGGCTGGTTGTGTATGGAGACGTTGCAATCAAGAGACGTTGCAAGCAACGTCTCTACAGGAGTTCAAGCCGCATCAGGTCGGCGGGCGTCTCTCTCTTGCGGATGCTCCGCGCTGAGCTACCCTGCACTAGAACCTCCGCCGGCCGGGGACGCGTGTTGTAGTTGGAGGCCTGCGCCATACCGTAGGCCCCGGCATCGAGGATGGCGACCAGCTCTCCCGCCCGGAGTTCCGGCAGCTTGCGGTCGAGAGCAAGAAAATCTCCGGTCTCGCAGACCGGGCCGACAACGTCATAGGTCTTCTGCTTCCGGCCCGCCTTCAGCACGGGCACGATCTCGTGATATGCACCGTAGAGCGCCGGACGCAGCAGGTCGTTCATGGCGGCATCCAGGATCAGAAAACGCTTGCGCCCGCTCTGTTTCACGTAGAGCACGCGCGCCAGCAGCGCGCCCGCCGGTCCCACGATGGCGCGTCCCGGTTCCAGCAGCAGGTGCACCTCCAATCCGCGCAGGGGCGTCAGGATCGCCGCCGCGTAATCGCAGAAACTGGCCGTGCGCTCGCCGCGATACGAAATTCCCAAACCACCTCCGGCGTCCACGTAACGAAGCGAGTGGCCGTCTGCGCGCAACCCGCGAACTAGGCCGGCTACCCGGCTCATGGCGGTGCGGAACGGGGCAGGGCGCAGGATTTGGGACCCGATGTGAACACTCACTCCCGCTACTTCCAGCCACCGCGAGCGGGCAGCGCGCCGATACAGGCCGCGCGCCGTCGAAATGGGGACGCCGAACTTATGCTCGCGTCTGCCGGTGGAGATATAGGGATGAGTGTCCGCAGGCACGTCCGGATTCACGCGCAGGGCCACGCAGGCTCGTTTGCGGGCGTGGGACGCGCGCTCGGCCAGCAAGTCCAGTTCTCCTTCGCTTTCCACGTTGAACAGCAGGATGCCGGCTGCGAGTGCTGCGTCCATCTCGGCGGAGGTTTTTCCCACTCCTGAGAACACGATTCTCGCAGCCGCTCGGCGGCTGGCACGCAGAACACGCTCCAATTCTCCCCCTGAGACCACATCGAAGCCTGCGCCCATCCCGGCCAGCAGCCGCAGCAGGTAAAGGTTCGAGTTGGCCTTCACCGCGTAGCAGATGGTGTGCGGCATGGCGTGGAAGGCACGGTCGAGGTCGAGGTAGCGCTCGCGGATGGCCCTGGACGAGTAGACATAGCAGGGCGTCCCGCTGCGGGCGGCAATCGTCTCCAGCGTTGCGCCTTCACAGCACAGGCGGCGATTGCGATACACGAACGCCGGCGGACGTGGGCCTGACATGGTTGGTGGGGTTTTACCACAAAGGGCAGAGCAGAGAAACGACCGCCAGGACTAGTCGAGCACCTTGAGGACCACGACGGTCTTGTCGTCGAAGGGAGCCAGGTCGTGGCAGTACTCGCAGGTGGCGTCGAAGATGGCGTTGACCACGTCCTCGGCGGAACCGGCGCAGGTCTGGGCCACTACTTCCTCCAGACGGGCGCGGCCGTAGGTTTCGCCATCCGGAGTGCGGGCGTCCAGGATGCCATCGCTGAAGAACACGATCAGGTCGCCGGGCGCAAGGTTCAGGGTCCGTTCTTCGTACTCGGCGTCGCCGAACAGGCCCAGCGGCAGCCCGGTGCTCTCAATCACCTCGATCTTGCCGTTCGAGCAGTGGATGGGCCGCGGCAGACCGGAGTTTGCGATTTGCAGAGTGCGCTCGCGGTCGTCCCACACCGCGTAAATGATGGAAACGTACTGCGCGTCAATGTTGCGCTCGTAGAGCGAGAGATTGATGGCGGAGAGCATCTCCGCGGCGCTGGGTTCGGAGATGGCCGTGGACCGCACCAACCCGCTGACCAGCGACGCATAGAGCGCCGCCCGCGCTCCCTTGCCGCTCACATCGCCGATGGCCAGTCCTGTACGCTCCAGCGAATAGTCCAGGAAGTCGTAAAGGTCGCCGCCGATGGCGTAGGCAGCGTCGAAGCGTGCGGCCACCTGGGCATGCTGCAGCCGCGGGCACTGCGCCGGTAGCAACTGAAGCTGCAGCTCACGCGCCGTGTCCATGTCGCGCTCCAGACGGCGCTCCTGCTTCACCACGTGTTCGTACAGGCGCGCGTTCTCCAAGGCGATGGCCACCTGGGCAGCCAGGGTGGTCAGGCTGTGCATGTGGTCATCGGTGAAGTAGGCGCGCCTGGTGTGCTCCAGATCGAGCACGCCGATTACGCGGTCCTTGTGGATCAGCGGCACGATCAGTTCCGACCTGGTTTCCGGATTCAATTCCAGGTACCGCGGGTCCTTGTGGACGTCGGGCACCAGCAGCGGTTGCTTGTGCTGCGCGGCGAATCCCACCAGTCCTTCGCCCACGGCGTAGGTGGGTTTGAGCGCCACCTTCTCGTCGAAGCGCACGGCGAATCGGTGCTGCAGGCGGGCGCCGGCTTCATCCAGCAACAGGATGCTGAACATGTCGTACTGGATCACCTTCTTGAGCGAGTCCGCCACGCGCTGCAGCAACTGGTCCACGTCGAGGATAGAGGTCAGTTCGCGGCTGATCTCATTCAGCACTTCCAGGGTGCGCGCCTGCCGGGCCACGCGCGTGTAGAGTCGCGCGTTCTCGATACCGGCCGCGAGGCGCGAGGCCACCAGGGTCAGCATGCGGCTGTGCTCAGCCGTGAAGTAGTTCACCTCGCGCGCTTGCAAGTCGAGCACGCCGATGATCTTGTTCTTCACGATCAGAGGTACGGCCAGCTCGGAGCGCACGCCCGGATGCGCGGAGATGTAGAAGTCCACCTCCGAGACATCGTTCACCAGCACCGCTTCGCGGCGCTCCACGGCCTTGCCGGTCACTCCGGTCCCTACCTTGATGCGCAGCCCCTCGACGGTCTCGGGAAGGTGGCCGATCTGGAAGCGGGCCCGCAGTTCCTGCCGCCTCTCATTCAGCAGCAGAATGGCGAAGATCTCGTAGTCCAGCACTCCGCGCACCACCTCCCCGACGCGCTTGAGCAGCGTGTCCAGGTCGAGCGTGGTGTTCATAGCGTCCGCCACTTCCAGCAGCAGCGCCTCCGCCCGGCGCAGTTTGGGCGCCTGCGTCTCGCTGGGACTCTGGGTCGGCGTTAGGATGTCAGCTTCAGCCATGGTTGCCGTCTGCATGTTCGCGGGAGCTTCATCCCTGAGCATTGGATGAAGTCGCCCTCGCGACGATTCTTAGGATTGCTCGCTGCTGCGGGCGTGGAACTCCCGCATGATCTCCACCGCTGCGCTGGTGCCCAGGCGGTCGGCCCCGGCCCCGACCAGCGCGGCTGCCGTGGCCAGGTTGCGGATGCCGCCCGAGGCCTTTACGCCTGCCTTTCCACCCACCACGCCGCACAGCAGAGCCACGTCTTCCACCGTGGCAGGCCCTACAAGGCCGGTGCAGGTCTTCACGTAGTCGGCCCCTGCGGCTACGCAGAGCTGGCTGGCGATGAGCTTTTCGTCAATGGTCAATACCGGCGTTTCCAGGATGACTTTCACGATGGCGCCCGCAGCATGCGCGATCTCCACCACGCCTCGGATGTCGGCCGCCACCAGCGTCCGGTCGCCGGACTTCAGGGCCCCGACGTTCATCACCATGTCCAGATCGTTGGCACCCAGGCGCAGAGCCTCCGCAGTCTCGAATCGCTTGGTGGTGGCCAGCGCACCGCCGTAGGGGAATCCCACGGGCGTTCCCACATGCACCGGCGTCGCCCGCAGAATACTCGCCGCCAGCGCCACGTAGCAGGGATGCACAAACACGGCGGCGAAGCCGTACTCCACGGCTTCCTCGCACAGGCGCGTCACCTGTGCTGAGGTTACGTCCGCCCGCAGCACCCGCGTGTGGTCCATCCGCCGGGCCAGCGAGGGCGCGTCGGGGAAGTGGATCTTCAGGGACTGAGCGGGTGCAATGGTGTTCGTGGACATCGAAGAGCTGATTCTACCAAATCCGGCGTCGCAGCTTTTTCACAGTCGCCCTGCGCAGCAAACCAGATGTCGGCTGCCTGATAGAATGGCGGAGTTTTCCGCCGGAGGACTCATCTTATGCCCATGCCGGAGTTTGCCGCGCTCTGTAACGAAGCCCGGAAGGAGATTCAGGAGATTGACGTTGCCGAACTGAAGCGCATGCAGCAGTCGGGCGAAGACTTCACCCTGATTGACGTGCGCGAGCGCGACGAGCAGGCCCGCGGCGTGGTTCCCGGGGCCATCGCGCTGCCCCGCGGCATCCTGGAGCGCGACATTGACCAGATCACCACCGACAAAGGCCGAAAGCTGGTCCTCTACTGCGGTGGGGGTTTTCGCTCCGCCCTCGCCGCCTGGATGCTGAAGAAGATGGGTTTCCGCAACGTGATCTCACTCGCCGGCGGCTGGAAAGCCTGGACGAGCAGTCGTTAGCCGTTAGTCGGCAGTCGTTAGCGAGGCCACGAGAGCGCCGGCCACTGGACGGTGCCAGCAGCCGTCAAGGGTGAAAGGCTGAAGGCAGAGTGCAAGCCCTCTTGACTCGAAACTTGAAACGCTAAACTCGAAACTGACGTTATGAATCTCCGCGGCATCAAACTCACCTGGTTGGGCCATTCGACGTTTCGTATCGAAACGCCCGGTGGCAAGACCATCTTGATTGATCCCTGGGTGATGGGAAATCCGGCCTGCCCGCAGTCGGAGAAGACCGTCCGCAAGGTGGATGTGCTCCTCTGCACCCACGGACACGGCGACCACATCGGCGACGCCGTGGCCATCGCCCGAGCACACAACCCCACGTGCGTCGGCGTTTATGAGCTCTGTCTTTGGCTCGGCTCCAAAGGTGCGAAGAACATTGCTCCGATGAACAAGGGAGGCTCGCAGCAGGTGACCGATGTGCGCGTCACCATGGTGCACGCCGACCACTCCTGCGGCATCGAGGACGAGGGCAAGATCATCTACGGTGGCGAGGCCTGCGGCTACGTGATCGAGTTCGAGAACGGGCTCAAGCTCTACCACGCGGGCGATACCAACGTTTTCGGCGACATGCAGATTATCCGCGAGCTCTACGAACCGGAGATCGCGCTGCTGCCCATTGGCGACCTGTTCACCATGTCGCCGCGCGAGGCCGCCTACGCCGCGAAATTGCTGCGCCCCAAGGTCGTCGTGCCTATGCACTTCGGTACGTTTCCCGTGCTCACCGGAAAACCCGCAGACCTGGCCGCGCGGGTGAAGGA
>JBOGLL010000028.1:0-11637 GCA_050746065.1 Terriglobales bacterium
GTCCCCAGGTGGACGTGGCCAGGTTGTTGCGCGAGGCCCAGGCGGCCAAGGACAGGGGCGACATTTCCTCCGCCCGCGGCAAATATCTGGCCATCCTTTCGGCTGAGCCCAACAACCGGCAGGTGCAGGCGGCGCTGGACAGCCTGCCCAAGGAAACGGGTACACAGGCGCCCAAGGCCACTTCTGAAGCCGACGTTCTGCTGGCCACCGCCATTGGCGAGTTCTACAAAGGGTCCTATGAGGACGCCGAGTTTCACATCCGGCTCTACCTGGAGAACAACGGCGGCAAAGCCGGCCTGGGAAATTTCTATTTGGGCGTCTCGCGCCTCACGCGCTATTTCCTGCGCGGTGCCAAACCCGACGACCGGAGACTGATGGACGACGGCTTGACCGCCCTCAAGGCCGCCAAAAAGACTTCCGGCTTCAAGGCGCCCGGCGAGCAGTACCTGTCGCCCAAGATCCTGAAGCTCTATCAGGACGCCACGCCGTAGAAACCGTACCTCCCGTAGAGACGCAGCTGGCTGCGTCTCTTCGTGTCTAGGTGTCCGATGCAATTCCGCTGTGCCACAGCGACGGTGGAACTAGTGCAGGGAGACATTGTTCGCCAGGACGTGGATGCTATCGTTAACGCTGCCAACAGCTCCCTGCGTCGTGGTGGCGGAGTGGATGGCGCCATCCATCGCGCCGCCGGCCCTGAGCTCCAGGCCGAGTGCTCAAAACTCGGTGGCTGTCCTACCGGCGAAGCCCGGATGACGCCGGGATTTCAATTGGCGGCGCGCTTTGTGATTCATGCAGTAGGGCCGGTTTACAGCGGCAGCCCGCACGATGCCGAACTGCTGGCCTCGTGTTATCGCCACAGCCTTCAACTGGCCGCACAGCACGGCCTGCGCAGCCTCGCCTTCCCCGCCATCAGCACCGGAGTCTACGGCTATCCTCTCGATGATGCCGCCCTCGTCTCGCTCACCACAGTGAAACAGCACTTGGAAGCTCCCTCCGTGATCGAACTGGTGCGCTTCGTGCTCTGGGACCAGGCTGCGCTGGCGGCCTTCGAGCGCGCGGCGCAACAGGTGTTCGGCGGCGCGGCCACACCTCGATAACCGGTAGAGACGTAGTGGCTACGTCTCCTCGCGGATACGAGGCGTTGCCAACGCCTCCACAAGAACATCTCGTAGAATCACTTCGTGAAAACCTCCGACGTCCTCGTCGTGGGCGCTGGGATCATCGGCCTGTCGCTGGCGCGCGAGCTGCACAAGCGCGGCGCTACCGTGCGGGTGGTGGAGCGCGGCCAGCCCGGTCACGAATCCTCCTTCGCGGCCGCGGGCATGCTTGTGCAGCATGGCCCCGAGCTGCCGGCCGTCCTCAAGCCCCTGGCGGAGGTTAGTGCCGCTCTCTATCCGGAGTTCGTACACGAACTGGAGGATGAGTCTGGCCTGCGCGTGGATCTGCGCACCGAGGGAACGATTGCCTTCGTTGAGGAAGCCGATCTCGCGCCCGAGAAAGGGCTTCGTCCGCTTACGGCGGCGGAAGTCTCGCGGCTCGAGCCGCAGGTTGCGCCGCAGCGGCTGCCTGCCTGGCGGCTGGAGGAGATGACGGTGGACCCGCGCGCGCTGACTGCCGCGTGCCTCAAGGCAGCGTTGCATCGCGGCGTCGAGGTCGCTTCCGGATCTCCGGTCACGGACCTCGAATGCGAGCAGGGCCGGATCGTTGGCGTGCGCACCACTCACACTTCCTACCGCGCGCCGGCAGTCGTCAATTGCTGTGGCGCATGGGCGGGCGAGATCGGTGGTTTCCAATTCCCCACGCGTCCTGTCAAGGGACAGATGCTTTCCGTAGCCCCTGCGCACCGCAACCTGATCCACCACGTGGTACGCACTCATGACGTGTATCTTGTGCCTCGCAGCAACGGCCGCATCCTCATCGGAGCCACGGTGGAGGAAGCCGGGTTTGACAAGCGCGTGGATGCCGACACCATCCATGCGCTCGACCGCGCTGCCGTCGATTTGGTGCCTGCGCTCGCCCAAGCCCGCCGCCTCGAAGCCTGGGCGGGTCTGCGTCCCGGCACACCCGACGACCTGCCCATCCTTGGTCCGACTTCCTTGCCCGGCTACTTCGTGGCCACCGGCCATTTCCGCAACGGCATTCTGCTGGCCCCGACGACCGCGCTGGTGATGGCGGAAGTGGTGCGGGGTGTAACTCCGTCGCTCGACCTGGCATCTTTCTCGCCGGCGAGGTTTTCACCCTGATGGTCACTGCCGACGCTGTCCGCGAACACTACGACTCGCTGGCGTTCATCTACCGGACGTTCTGGGGCGACCACATCCACCACGGCCTGTTTGACAACGAAGGCGACCCGCCGGAGGAAGCCCAGGCCCGCATGGTGGACTACTGTATGTCTCTCGCCAGCAAGGCAGCTGTTTTGAGTGTTCCGCGCCAGTCTGTGCTCGATGTGGGTTGCGGCCATGGTGGCACGGCCATCCAGCTAGCGGGATCCTACGAGTGCCAGGTGCTGGGAGTAACCATCAGTGAGAAGCAAGCCCGCCTGGCCCGCGAGAGCATCCGGCGCGCAGGCGTTGAGGGCCTGGTAAGCATCATCGTAGAGAATGCGGATTCTTTCCAGCCGCCGATTGAAGGCTTCGACATCGTGTGGACCATGGAGTCCAGCGAACACTTCCTGGACAAGGCCGCCTATTTCCGAAAAGCAGCGTCGGCGCTGTTCCCCGGCGGCCGTTTGCTGCTGGCCGCATGGACGGGTTCGATGGCCAGCGAACGCGTGCAGGCAGTAGCCACGGCGTTTCTCTGCCCGGAGCTGCTAACCGGTCCGCAGTACGCCGACCTGATCGTCGCTGCCGGGCTCCGGGTGGTGGTCCAGGAGGACCTGACTGCCCGCGTCACCCGCACCTGGGAAATCTGCCGGGAGCGCGCCCGCCTGGCTGCTCCCGCGCTGCCGCTGTTGCCGGCCGCGGTGCGCGAATTCGTCGCCGGGATCGACGTCATCCTCGAGGCCTACCGCTCCGGCGACCTGCGCTACACCGTGATCGTGGCGGAGAAGGCAGAGATCAGGTCTTTTTGAGTGCCAGCCTGCTAGCTCTTCTTTTTTGCTGCTGGTGCGCTGGCCGCTGCGGGTTTGGCCTTCAGCTCTATTTGAATTCCCTCCAGCGGCTTATCGCTCGCATTCTCACTCTCGTGTTTCCCGGGTTCGTTCAAGAAGACCTGTCCAGCCTTCCCGTGCCTTTCCTCTGTCTTCCCATCCGGATAGGTGAACTTCACGTGGGCGTCAGTCAGAAAGACTACGACATTTGCCGGATGCTGGTGCATCGGGCCTTTCTCGTGCGGACCATACGTGAACCGCAGCACGCGGACCTGAGCGTTCTCAAACTCCACTTTGTTGTGTTTCGGGTCTACTTTGACGGGGTCCTGAGCCTTCGCCGTGAAGGCCGCCAGACAGAATACCGCCACCAGGAGCAATCCTCGACGCATTTCCGTCTCCTTTCACTTTGGAAGTGTTTCACGATTGGGAGCAAGCTACTCCGATGGCTGATAGACCGTCAAGCCTAGAAGCTGGCGAGTGCTTAGCCGTGGTGATTTTTGAAGCGGGCGGTCCGCGCAAAAAAGGCTCGCTCGAATTAGAGTCTTGCTGGATAAACGGATAGCGACGCACCCAGCCGCATTTTGAATTAGACTAACAGCCTCACCTTGCATCAGTGTTTGGGGGAGTTGCCTACTGACGGCCAAAAGGACCTTGCGATGTCCTCTTCCGCTGCTCCGGTCCCTGTCTCATCGGAAGAGCGAATTCCCCTGCTTGATGCGCTGCGCGGGTTTGCTCTTTGCGGCATTCTGATCATCAACATCAAGGCATTCAGCGGACTGAATTACGCGCTGGATGCGTCTCCCGACGCGGTGGCGAGGTTCGGCCCCGGCGTGCCTCTGGTCGTGTTTCTCACGACGTTGCTTGCGGAAGGAAAGTTCTATTCCATCTTCTCCTTCCTGTTCGGTCTGGGCTTTTCTATTCAGTTGTCGCGCGGCGAGGGGAAGCCAGCGTGGCTGCGGCTCTACGCCCGGCGCCTGTGGATCCTGTTCCTGATCGGAATCGTCCATGCCTACGCGCTCTGGACAGGCGACATCTTGCGGTTCTATGCCATTCTGGGATTTGCCCTGCTGCTGTTCCGCAACATGCAGCCCAACACGATACTCGCTTGGGCACTCGTCCTGCTGCTCGTTCCTATCCCGTTCTATGCCGCCTGTTATGTGGTCGCCCCAGGATTTGATACCGACCAGCTCGTACCGAATGCGCTCCCTCTGGAGACGGTGATGCACCTCTACGCCACGGGCAGCTATCCCGTTATCCTCGGTGCGAACCTTGAAGACACCCTTTTCGGTTACATCTACATGTTTTTCACAGGGCGCTTTTTCAAGCACTTCGCAATGTTTCTAGTGGGGCTGTGGGTGGGACGACTGCGCATCCTGCACCATCCGGAGCGGCACCGCACGTTATTCAAGCGGGTGCTCTGGGCGGGGCTTATCATGGGACTGTCGGGCGGAATGGTCTACGCTGCCGCTGCCTGGAAGATACGGCCATTCTCACCTGAAGGTATTTACTGGTCCATTGCCTACGCTATTGGCATCCACCCGATGGCGGTCGCCTATGTCGCTGGCTTCGCGCTGTTGTGGCAGCGAAACGCTTGGCAACGGCTGCGATTTCGGCTCGTGCCCATGGGCAGAATGGCGTTGACCAACTACCTGATGCAGACCATGCTTGCGCTGGGCATCTACTACGGTTACGGATTGGGCTGGTACGGACACATGTCCATCCTGCTCACGATGTTGCTGGTACTGCCTTCCATCTTGCTGACGCAGATGCTCCTCAGCACCTGGTGGCTCCAGCACTTCCGCTACGGCCCAATGGAGTGGATCTGGCGACAGGCGACCTACCAGCGCCGCCTGCCGCTCCGCATCACTGCCACGCCGCAGCCCGCCTGAGGCTGCAATACCCCACTAGAACTGGCTGTTGGCCGTCCATTCAAGTTCTAAAATCGTCCGCTAGCGCCGACCAATCGTTTTCAAGTAGTTAGCCTGTCCTCCTGGTGTTTTCGCCTGCAGCGTTGTAGATGATTCTGTAGACGGGCGGCTCGCGCGAATCGGGGGCGCCCGCCTACCGGGTGGAGGGATATGAGCGAGTCAGATGTCAGAGCTGCCGTGGAGAAGCTTGCTCAGGATGCGTTAACGCGCGTTCGCGAGGCCGACGAAGACCTGGAACTCTATCGCCATGGGATCGCGCTCTTTGATCCCGGGCGTGACGAGCGCCTTGCGCAACTATCCTCATTTTCGAACGCATTAACAGCGCTTGGGTCAAGGACGGAATGGGGGCCCGGGCTAGGCCCGCTCCAAAGCTCTGAGCGCATCCTCCGCCTCCCGCACCATCACGTCTTGGGGCGCGGCCCGCTGGAATTCGCGCAAGACTTCGGCGCCGGTAGGCGTCTGGCTGCGAATCAAGGCGATGAGGGCGATGCGCCGCACCACTACATCCAAACCGGCATCCGCCAGTATCGTCCCCAACAGGCGCTCCACGTGCTCACCAGCAATCACCGACAGCGCCTGCACCGCCATGAGCAGCGGTCGCGTCTTCCCTCGGGCCTCGCCGAAGATGAAGCGCTCCAGCGCGGGCACGGTGGCTGGATCGCGAAGGAACAGCAGGTCGCCCGTCACTTCCTCCAGCAGATGCGAGTGCAGGTAAGGAAGCGCGTCGGCAAGGATGGTAGCCCGCCCCGGTGACCGCGTGTTGATGATGGAGGCGACCGCGATCTTCTGCACACGTTCGTCCCCGTGTTGCAGAAGCGGCGCAAGTTGACCCAGCAGCTCGGGATCGCGCAGTTCCACCAGCAGGCGGCAGGCATCGCACACCAGCTCCGCACGCTCGTGACCGAGGTGCTGGCGGGCCAGATCCAGAGCCCCGGGGCCGATGCGAACGATCAGACGCACCAGCGCGGAGCGCCTGGACGCAGTGGCTTCCTGGTCCAGTTCCTGAAATACCCGCGCCATGGCCGCCGGGCCCGACCAGCGCAGCAGTGTGGCCGAGATCCGGGCTGCGGAGACGTCATGCGGATTCTGCAGATACACCTCCACCACCCGTTCGATGGCGGAAGGGGTCAGCAGCGTGGGCAGCGTAGCCGCACAACAGGCCTGGTGGCGCCCGGGCCCCTGGGCAGCCAGTTCTTCTACGGCCACGCCCACCTTGTGGATCAGTACAAATTCCTCGTAGGCGGCCAGCTTGTTCGCCAGCGCCACGATGCAGTGCAGGATCTTCCAATGGCGGTAGTCGGACGCCGTAAGTGCGTGCTTCATTTCGAGAGAGACTTGGGTGTCGCCCGTCCGCCTCAGGCTGAGGGCGAGCAGTTCCGCTGCCTGCGGCCAGAAGCTGCTGCGTACGTTGGCCATCACGGAGAAAAGTTCAGGCAGGCGGCTGGTGTCCTCCGGCGGGCCGCTTTCCGGTTTGAGGACGTCGAGATAATGGACGGCCAAACGCGTTGCGGTTTCGCGGTCATCGCCCTTGATAAGTTCCTGCAACAGGTCCACGAGGCGGCGGAATTCGTGACCTCCGAGGTGTTGCAGCTTCAGCAGGGTTTCGATCCTCTGTTTTTGCGGGACGGTGACCCAGCGCAGCTCTTCCTGGATGCGGTGGACCGTGGCCTGCGACAGAGGGAGCGTCTTGGCGTACTTGGCCAGCTTCACGGCCAGACGCTCAGCGGTCTTGCCGGTCTGCAGGGCGCGCAGCAACACGCGGATCACTTCTTCTTCGACGATGTAAGCGTCCGGCCCGGTGAGGGCCGTGGCCAGGTGCTTCCCTGCCCACTGTACCGCGGTGTCTTCGATGATCTCGGCGGCCATCTGGTCGGGAGGCATGCCACGCAACTGCTCACGGCGCTCCGGAGGAAAGTGTGAGAGCACCATCTCCGGGCGCATGTCCTTGATCATGCGCGCCAGTTCGACGTAGGAACGTTGCGGGGCATTGGCCGGATCGAGCAGCGTGGACTGGAGATAGCTCTCCACCACACTTCCTGCGGGACCAAAACCGGCGTCGGCCGCTGCACCCGGTCCGGGCGTTCCGGTTGTCGCGCCCGATCCTCCTGGGCCACCCCCAGCACTTCCACTTCCACCTCCACCCGAACCCGCGCCGGCGCCTCCGGCGGCACCCGCCGAAGATCCGGTTCCTGGGGCGTTCGCTTCGCCAGCGTGTACCCTTCCTCGTCCCAGACCTTCGGACTCCAGGATGGCATCGAAGGCCTGAAAGGCGCTGGTACCGGCCGGACGGATTTCCTCGATCACTTTGGCCAGCAAATACGACTCGGAGTCCATTTCAAGCACAGTATCGCCGCCTTCGTCGCGCACCTGGCTCTTGCCGGCAGGAAACACGCGTAGGAACTCCAGCGGGTTTTTCTCCAGATAGGCCGCCAGACCTCCAGCCTCTTCGATCTGTTTGGGAGGACGCGTAATGGCGGTCATGCCGCGCTTGAAGGCGGCCAGCGTCATCCCCGCCTGGAAGGTGATCGCGCCGACGCCGCGCTTCAGGAACTCGCCCTCGAGCTGATGCAGCGAGCGCTCCGTGGTCAGGATGTTGTCGAGCATGATGCGCTGCTCCACGAAACCCAGCGTGAACTGCCCCTTCTCTTTCACCAACACGTTCAGAAAGTCAAAGCTCTGCTGGAACAGGGCGCCCGCGGCCGAGTGATCGGCGGAAAACATGGCCACGGTCTTGAACAACATCTGCAGGGAACGAGCGAAACGCACACCCTGGAGCTTGAGCTGTTTACGGTCGAGCACTAGCCCCTCCCTGTCAGGCCAACCGCTAAAGATTACGACATCTTTCCCGTCTGCAGAATTGTCTTGGTGGCCACTCCGTCCCTAAGCGTGTCGTTTTGGGAAGGGTGGGTGGTAGACGCAGTGCAGATTGACGCTATGCTAAAGTGACGCGATCTTCCCATGTCCCGAGTCATCGCCACCATTGCCCAGCTCTCGCTCTATCCCATCAAATCCATGGCGGGAGTTTCGGTACCGGAAGCGCACGTTGGCCTGGATGGAATCCTGGGGGACCGGCAGTACGCCTTCGTGCGTGCCGAACAAGCAGCCCGCAACAGTTTTCCCTGGATGACCGCCCGGGAATCTTCGCGCATGCTCTTCTATAGGCCGTCGTTTGCTCAGCTCCCCACTTCAGAAAAGCCGGAGCCCGCGGTCCGCGTGCGCACGCCTGCCGGCGCCGAGTGCGAGCCCGACGATGCCGGCCTGCGAGAGGCACTCGCCAGCGACCTCGGCCAACCGCTCTTTCTGCTGAAGAGTGCCCGCGGCATGTTCGACTGCCAGCATCTTTCCATCTTCAGCCTGGCGTCCATGCGAGCCCTGTCAGAGCAAGCCGGCTGTCCGATCGATCAGCGCCAGTTCCGCGCCAATCTCTACATCGAACCCGCCTCTTCTCAGCCCTTCGAGGAAGAAAGCTGGGCGCACAGCCTGCTTGAGATCGGCGACCAGGTGCTGGCAGGAGTCACGCAGCGCGATCCGCGCTGCATGATGGTGAACTTGAATCCGGAGACCGGCACGCAGGATCCCCGAGTGCTGCGGGCGATCGCGCAGAAGCATCAGGGACAGGCAGGCATCTACGCCAACGTCATCCGGCCGGGAGTGATACGCGTAGGAGACACGATCCGCATCATCGCACGACCCTGATTGGTTATGGCCTGAGCAGTCCTCTCCCACGTCCATGGGTATAGACCCAGACCGCGAAGCAAAGTCGCGGAGCCAAGCACGAGGCGTAGGAATCTCGGCCCACCCGCGCTTTCCTGCCTGCATCTAACAAAGTGTGGAGGCAGTATCCATGCACATCCGACAAGGGATAGTCCGAGCAGCGATCCTGCTTATGCTTTTCGGAACCACCGCTCCCGGCTATTCGCAAGACAACGACGAAAAAACCCGAGGCAAGTCCGAGCCATCTAGAGGAAAGCAATCGGAAGACACCCGGAAATCGAGGTCCGATGCCCAGCGGGCCCGGGGCCGCCAGGCGGAACAGCAACGCGCGGAGCAAGCGGCTCGCGAACGCCAACCGCATGAGCGGCAGCAGGCCCAGCGCGAGCAACAGCAGGCACGTCGGCAGCAACAGGAAGAGCAGAGACAGGCCGACCAACGGCGTCGCGATATGGAGCGCGTCCAGCAGCACCAGCAACAGCAGGCGGAGAAGCAGCGCCGGGAAATGGAGCGCCTCCAGCGGAACGAGCAACAGCGGGCTCAACAGCAGCGCCGTGAAGAAGAGCGCATCCAGCAGGACCGCCGCCAACAGCAAGCGGAACAGCAGCGGGCCGAGCAACAGCGCCGGCAGCAGGATCGCTTGCGGCAGGAGCAGGCGCGTGAACAGCGACAGGCCGAGCAACGGCAACGCGATCAGCAGCGCATAGAGCGGCAACGCCAGCAGCAGGACCGCGACCTGCAGGCTAGGGCCCGTCCCTCCCGCATCGACGAATCCGAGCGCTCACAGGACCGTCTCCCCGAGCAGCGTCAGCGGGAGTTGATTCAGCAGACGCGCCAGCGCCAGGAGCGCTTCCGCGAGCAACTCGACGAGCAGCAGCGTCTTGCGCAACAGCAGGTCATAGTGCTGCAACGGCAGGGACGCACGCAGCAGTACCGCTACCAACAGGAGTACTGGGAGCGCCTGCGCCGGCAGCGTGCCCAGGTGTGGAACTATCGGAACTACGATTACTATCGCGACCCCTATTTCTACACCGTCCCCAGGTATCGCTACTACCGCTCCGGGACCTACTTCGTGATCAACGACTATGGCGTCAACCTGATCCGGCAGGCCCTGAACGACGGTTACCAGGAAGGGTTCCGCGCCGGACAGGCTGACCGGCTGGATGGCTGGGGTTTCGACTATCGCAGTTCTTTTGCGTATCGGGACGCCAATTACGGCTACTACGGCCTCTATGTGGACCAGTCCGAGTACAACCATTACTTCCGCCAGGGCTTCCGTCGCGGCTATGAAGACGGCTACTACAGCCGCTATCGCTACGGGCGCTACGCAGGCGGCAGGTACAGCCTGTTGGATGCCGTGTTGACGGGGATTTTCCTGGTGACACAATTCCGCTGACCAGCACGACGGAACGAACCATCAGCCGGCTCCACCGGCCGTTTCGGCCGATGGAGCCGCCTTTCTTTTCACCTTAGTCCATCGCGAAAACTTTCTTGACCGTCGCTGTCCCAGCAGCCGGGGGACAGTTGGCGAGCGCGGAAGGAATCCTGACTCCACCCACGGATTCTACTGGCGATGTTCCAGGGTGCTGCGGATCGTCGCCAGCGCTTTCTCGAGCGACGAAGCCGACCGGTCCACCGCCACTTTGCGGACAATCCATCCCTTAAGTCCCGTCAGGCCGTGCTGCTCCGAGCCCATCACCTTGATCAGGTAGAAGCCCGGTTGCTTTGTATCCTGACTGCCGCGGATGCAAAACGTGAGGTCCAGTGCCGTCTGGAAGTAGTGGCTCGAATAGAGCTGCTTTTCGGCAATCGCGTAGGCCGGCTCGGTGGCATTGCTTCCCTTCAGAGTCACAACTTGCACCACGCGCAGCGTCGGCTTCAATCCGAATTTCACCTTGGACCAGTAGAACGTGTCCTTTGCGTTCGCCGGCTTCCCTTTGGGATAGTTCAGTAGGTAACGGTAGAAGTCCGGCAGGTACGTAGGCAGGGTCTTCACGTAACTGAGCATGTAGCGGAACTGCTCGGGCACCACCGTCGGATTTTTCTTGTCGTGGTACACACCGAGAACTTGGTTGCCCTCGCGCTGGTAAACCAGCAAGCGCTCCAAGGCCGCCTCTTGCAGCCGCTGATTCACCTTATCGGCCGGGTTGGGAGCGTTCCAGGGCATTTCTCGTCGCACCTCTTCGATGGAGCTGGCGGGCATCTGAATGTCGCAGTCGCCGGGCTTGCACTCCTTCAGCGCCTTGATGTCCTCGCTGTCGAAGGTGAAACCCTTCAGGTCGGAAAGCTGCGGAGGATGGCTGAATTCCGCGATTCCCATGTATCCGGGGAGCTTGCGCAGCCGGTCGAAATTCAGGGCGAACGCGGGGTAGCTCTCCGGAGCCGCGTTCACGTAGACCGCCCCGAACACGAAGATCTCAGCCGGAACGCGCGAGGGCATCTTCTTGACCACAGGGGTTCCGCTGCGGATGGCCGTGATTTGCTCCTGACTCAACCCGATGCGGTCCTTGAAGTAGGCCTGCACCTCAGCATCGGTCTGTGAATAGCCGGGCACGGCGGCGGCGATGACGGCCAGGAGAACCACGATCCGCAAGGCTCGGCAAGCCATGTGTCCCTTTCCCTTGTTCCGCCGGTTTATCCGCCCACTTCCCACATTCGGATTGTCCCATCCTCGCTGGCTGACGCCAAGCGACGCCCATCAGGACTGAAGACAATCTTCGTAACCGGGGCGGTGTGACCTGTCAAGGTCCGAACCGTGCCCTTTCCGCTCTGAATGTCCCAGAGCCTGATGCTTCCATCCGCCCCAGCTGAAGCCAGCAGGCGGCCGTCCGGACTGAAACGGAGCTCGCTTACCGCGCCCTTGTGACCGGCCAGGGTTTGCGTAGCTTGGTTGGTGGCTAGGTCCCAAAC
>JBOGLL010000029.1:0-3596 GCA_050746065.1 Terriglobales bacterium
TTCAAGTGTCCCAAACACATCGTATTCGGGCCCATCCCCAAGACGGCCACCGGCAAAGTCCGCAAGACGGAGTTGCGCGATGCCGCCTGGGCAGGCCGAGAAAAGAAGGTGAAAGGATGAACTTCCAGCATCTGCTCTACGAAACCGAAGGCTCTCTTGCGGTGGTCACGCTCAACCGCCCGCAACGACGCAACGCGCTGTCACTCGACCTGATGCTTGAGGTGATCGACTGCCTGACCGCCATCGGCCGCAATCCCGATGTGCGCGCCGTGATCCTGGCCGCTTCCGGCAAGGTGTTCTGCTCCGGACATGACCTGAGCGAAATGACGGGCCGCGACATCAACGCCTACCGCCGCATCTTCGACGTGTGCGCCGAAATGATGACCAGGGTGCAGTCCATCCCGCAGCCGGTCATCGCCGAAGTGCAGGGAATCGCCACCGCGGCCGGCTGCCAGTTGGTGGCCACCTGCGACCTGGCCATTGCCAGCGAGCAGGCGCAGTTCGCCACGCCGGGCGTGCGCATCGGACTCTTCTGCACCACGCCCATGGTGGCGCTCAGCCGGGCGGTGAGCCGCAAGCGCGCCCTGGAAATGCTGCTCACCGGAGAAATGATCGATGCCTCCACCGCCGCCGACTGGGGCCTGGTGAACCGCGTGGTCCCGGCTGAAGAACTGCGCACCCATACCAGGAAACTCGCTTGCCGCGTGGCCGAAGCCAGCCCGCTGGTAGTAGGTCTGGGCAAGCAGGCTTTCTACTCGCAGGTCGATCTCGACCAGCCCAAGGCCTACGCCTACGCCAAGGAGGTCATGAGCATGAACAACATGGCCGCCGACGCGCAGGAAGGTATCTCGGCGTTCCTTGAGAAACGGCAACCCTGCTGGGTTGGGCGCTGAAGCACGAGTCATGGCGACTGTTGCCGCCACAACCTCGCGCATGGCATCGCGCGTCGAGCGCTGGCTCGCGCAGGTTGAATCCTGCGCCCGGCGGCCGGTGGCGGAGCGGGTTGAGGAGTTGCTGGTTCGCATCCGCGTCGGCTCCGAGCGTTATCGCGCCGAGACCTGGGACCAGGCCAACGAGCGCCAGGCGGAGGAGTTCATCACCCGCCTGGCGGCTGAGTTTCCCGGACGCGTGCTCGTGGTCTCACGTCCTCCGGAGTCGGGCGACGCCGGACCTTCCCTGGGCGATGCGCCGCCTTTCACGCCGGATGGCGAAGGGGCATCCGAACTCCCGGTCGTCGTTGTCGAGCGGCAGAGGCTGCGTCCCGTGGCTCGCCGCACTACGGGCTACAACTACATTTTCACCGTGCCCGGCGAGCGGCCCGAGCGACTGATCCTCATCGCGCACTACGACACCTGGCGCGGCCCGGGCGCCGACGACAACACCACCGGGGAAGAAATCACCAAGCAGTATCTGCTCACCGATCTCGCCGGTGCGCGCCGCCCTCCGTTCACGCACACCTACATCCTCGCCGGATCGGAAGAGTGCGGACTCATCGGGTTCACCTCGCAGTTGCTGCTGGCCCTGGGCATTGGCCTGGCGAACATGGCGCTGGCCAAGGGCATCTGGGCGCTCAGCCTTCTGGGCCTCGGGCTGATCCCGCTTTCCAAGTACCGCTTCGGCGTTTCCGGCTCGCGGGAATACGTCACCAGCTTGTCGCCCGATGAGTTGGAGCTGGTGAAGTCGGTGATTTCGGTGGATTCCGTCGGCGAAGGCCGCATGTACATTCCGGAATCGTCGCTGGGCGCCGACTTCATCCGCGCCTTCATCCCGCTGCCCGGGTATCGCGCGCTCAACGACCTGCTCGAGGAGGCCGCGCATCTCAACGGCATCCGCTACAACACCTTCATCGCCGGCGGGACCACCGACCACATCAGCTTTCTGGAAGTGAACAGCGGGTTGCGCGACCGCCTGGGTGACTGGCTGGGCTGCCCGCGCTGGCTGGGCTGTCCCAAGACGGGCAAGCGCAAGATTCCCGCCTCGGCGCTGGTAACGTTGCTGCCGGGAAAGGCGTCGCCGCTGGTCTTCGGCGGAAAGATCCACACCCCGAACGACACCGCCGACCGCGTCTATCCCGGGCCGCTCGCCGAGTCCCTGCGCATCATTGATTACTGGTACTTCCAGATGCACGGCGGCGCGCGCCTCAGAGAGCCCCGCGACCTGGGCGAGTATCACTACGCGCAGTTGTTCCGCGTCCAGCCGGAAGCGCAGGAAGCAGAGTTCTGGCTGGCCATGAAGGATGCCATCGAGCCCAACCGCCGCAACATCAACGGGCTTTACCGCGTGCGGGCCGAGATCACCGGCCGGCGGGCGCGCTGTGAGGACCTTGAAATCCTCGATTGGGGCGTGCATACCCGGCTGCGTCACGAGGTCGAGGACCAACTGGCGGAGGTCTCCGTCAACCGCGCCACGCGCGGCGCCTATGAGCGCGTGCCCGTGGAGGAGATCGAACTAGCCACACCAGCCAGCCCGTTGCTTTTCTCCGGTCGCACGCGCAACGTCTTCTCCGCCATGCACGCCTTTGCGCGGCAGGCGCTGGGCAACTTTGAGCGCTTCATGGGCAGCAATACTTTCCTGACGTTCTTTGTGGTGGCCTATCTGCTGGCCCGTCTCTTCGACATGGTGCTGATGTACGTGTTTGCGCACATGACCGGTTTTGCCGAGTGGTTCTTCGACTGGTTCGCGCTCATGCTTCCCCTCACTGTCGCCGTGCAGCTCGCCGTGCTGTTGTGGCTGATCGGGACCAAAATTCCCACCATGATCGACAACGCCTACCGCCACCTGAACAAGGCCGACAACCTGCGAAGCCTGAGCCGGGTCAGTGCTGCCCGCTCGGCGTGACCGCGGCACGCAGCCGCCGCACCTCTACCCCCACTGCGAACACGAACACCAGCATCGCCCACAGCACGGGAGCGGGATAGCGGAACTGATTGTCCGAGAGATGCAGCGGCGGATAAAACAGGGCGAAGAGCGCGAACCACAACAGCCGTCGCGCCCACAGGACCGTGGCTTTCGTCTCCTTCAGGTAGCGCACTACCAGAGCGATGGGCAGGAGCAGCAGCGTAGCGTCGTGTTTGTTGAGGTGGTAGCTCGCGAGCACCGCAGCGGTGACGGTGGCCGCGAAGGAAAGGTCGAACTGTTCGCGGTTCTCAGCCGCGGACTTCGGCCAGAGGCGAGCAACCGCGATCAGAAGCAGGAACGACAGGATCGCGATTACTCCAACGCTTACATTACGAGAAAGTGAGTCGCCCAGCGCGGAAGTCACCAACCCACGCAGATTAGCCATCCCCGCTGCCTGGATCGTCCCGTGCGCCTGAACGCGGTCGGTCTGGAGGACGAAATCGAAGTATTCCACGACTCCGCTCCATCCCACCATCAGTACTGAGATCATGGCCAGAGCCGCAGCCACCGCCACCACTCCCGCCAAGGCTCGCCATTTTTTTCGGAGCGCCATCACCACGAGGAAGGGAACAACGAACTGGAACTTGAACAGGCCGAGCGCGAGGAAGCATCCCGCCTCGAAGTCCATGCCGCGCCTCAAAGCGAGGAACGCCAGGCTGAACAACCACAGCAGCATCACCGAATCCTGTCCGTGGAGC